>CAZLPL010000006.1:0-10840 GCA_964561405.1 Microcaldota archaeon | reverse complement strand
AGGGAAGGTCAAGAGGCACAGGAAGGCGGAGAGGAACTTCAAAAGCCCGTTCAGGAAGGTTATGGGAGAAGAAGGTAAGGTCGCAGAGGAGGCTTCTCAAGGAGCTCAAGAAGATGAAGAAGGTGGACAACGCGATCTTTACAGCCTTTTACAGGCAGATAAAGGGAGGCCAATATGCTACAAAGGCAAACCTTGTGCTGCAGTTGAGGGAGCGCGGAGTCGGCATAACGGACGATGAGCTCAAGGCAATAAATGATAAAATAAGCGCAGAATACAAGGGAAGCAAATGAACAAAAGAATATCTAGCATCAAGTTCAGGAGAAGGAGGGAAGCCGTCACCAATTACAAGAAGAGGCTTGAGATGGTCAAGAGCGGGCTTGACAGGATAGTTCTCAGGAAGACTAACACAAGGATACTCGCACAGGTGACAAGGTACTCGCCCAAAGGGGACATGGTGCTTGCGCAGGCAGACTCAGCCGAACTTTCCACTTATAAATGGCCAGGCAGAGCAAACAGGCCTACCGCATACCTAACCGGCCTGCTTCTTGCAAAGAAGTACAAGGATGCAAAATCGAGAGAACATATCCTTGACACCGGACTTGCATCCCCTGTGAAGAACTCCATACCATTCGTATTCGAGAAAGGCTGCGTGGACGGAGGGATGAAGGTGAGGTCAGGAGTCAAGATAGATGAGAAGACATACAATGCTTCGGATTCAAAATTCGCATCTGAGCTGAAGTCGAAGAGCCCGGACAAGTACAAGAAACAGTATTCTGCATACATAAAGGAAGGCATAGACCCTGAGAGCATGCAAAAACTGTTCAGTGAGGTAAAGGAAAAGATAATAAAAGGCTAAACGTGATTGATTGGCATTTCATAGATACCAGTACGACAACGAAATAGAAACAACCGAGTGGGAACCAAAGACCAAGATAGGCGAGAAGGTCAAGAAGGGAGAGATAGTAAGCATAGAGCAGATATTCGGACTTGGAAAGCCCATAAAGGAGGTAGGCATAGTTGATGCACTACTGCCAAACCTTGAGGACAAGGTTCTTGAGATAGCATCAGTACAGAGGATGACGAAGAACAACAGAAGGCAGAAGTACAGGGCAACAGTAGTCATGGGCGACAGGAATGGCCATGTTGGCATTGGCGTTGGAAAAGACGTCGAAGCGAAGCCTTCCATACAATCTGCAATAAAGGATGCGAAGCAGCACATAATATCAGTCAATCTCGGATGCGGCTCGTGGGAGTGCAACTGCGGCACAAAGCACACGACACCCCTTTCGACAAGGGCAAAGTGCGGAAGCGCAGAGATAATACTAAAGCCTGCTCCACGAGGAGTAGGATTGGCGGCAAGCGCAACAGTCAGGTCAGTGCTTGAGCTCGCAGGTGTCAAGGATATGTGGACATTCGCGAGGGGAAGGACAAGGGACAAGTACAACATGGCCCTTGCAACATTCAATGCGCTTAAGGTTCTCAACGAGATGAAGAACGTTGATGCAATAAAGGTGCAGGCAGGACAGGAAAAGGCCTGATGCCTCACCTCCCTTATTCTCTAGCACTTTCTTAAAGTGTAGGCGATAAAAGCTAGCCTGTGCAGCCTGGGAACTGTTAAACAGGAGAAGTCATGCCAGATGCAGTTTGCTTGCATGCAGAGAAGGCTAAGGCCCATGGCATTATATAGTATGCAGTTTGAATTTAAGTACGGTGCACTACTGTGCCATGGTGCTTCTTCCCTGCAATAGCAAGCCTAAGCTCGCTTATCCTGTCATTTATGAACCATATCTCTATGCCTGCACGCTTTGCAAGTTTTGATGCGAACAGATCGAAGATGAAGCTGGCATCTGCTTCACGCGTATCGTACCTTGCAGCTATCTCCACCATGCGCACATGGTCCAGCGAGTCCAGTCTCTTTGCGCCCTTATGTGATGGCGGCTTGTCATATACATACGAACCATTTCCTATGTTTATTAGCTTCTTGCTGTTTACGACCTCTGAAGCAAGGACTGCGACCGCATCTGTTGTCATCCCCGGCAGCAGGCCCCCCATCAGAACAACGTCGCTGCTTTTTGTAGCGGCCCTGAGCTCCTCTAGGCTTGTTACGACATTTGGATAGGTGTGAAGTTCCGAGAATATGTCCTTTACTATAAGCGCATTTATGCGCGTTATCGCTATAGCAATCTCGTCCAATACCTCGTTGTTCTTTATTATGTTGCGGGCAGGCTGCGTGTAGAGCCTGCTTGCGTATCCTCCACCGACAACTATTATGAATTTGTATTGCTTGGAATAAGCCTTTACGGCATCCAATAACTTCTTTATGTAGTTTACGTTCACGCCGTTCTTCCTGAAGACGACATGCCCACCTAGGGACAGGCAAATTGTATCCATCAAGGCACCATTATCATTTCTTCTGCAATAGATATAATAATATAGCCTTTTCGAGGAGGAGTTTGTTTGCGGCCTGCTTCCACACGATGCTGCGGGCGCCATCAAGCAGGTCGGAGGTTATCTCGACGCCCCTGTGCGCCGGCAGGCAGTGCATCACCCGTGCACCCTTCTTTGCATGCCTGAGCGAGCTTACATTAAGTTGGTATGCACAGAAGAGCTTCATCCTTTTGGAAGCATCAGCCTCCTGGCCCATGCTCACAAAAGTGTCGCAGTATACGACATCGCAGCCCTTGAGGCCGTCCTTCATGCTGCTGCTCACATCTACCGAGGAGCATTTTCTTGCCGCCGCCACAAACTTTTCGTTGGGCCCGTAGCCTTTCGGACCTACCAGGGATATTTCAGCGCCCATCTTTGAGGCTATGACCATCAGCGAGTTTGCAGTATTAGCCGCAATGTCGCCGACAAATGCGATACGCTTCCCATCTACGCCACCTAGTTCTTCGCGTATGGTATACACGTCGCTCAGTGCCTGGCATGGATGCTCGAGGTCGGTAAGGGCGTTTATGACAGGCACCTTGGAGTTCATTGCAAGCTCCACAATATCCGAGTGCCTATACATCCTGGCAGCAAGCGCGTCAACGTACATGCTCAGCACCCTTGCAGTGTCGGATATGCTCTCGCCTCTGGAGATCTGTGATGTTGATGAATCCATGTATATGGAGGAGCCGCCGAGCTGGGACATTGCAGATTCAAGCGATACCCTTGTCCTGGTAGATGCCTTCTCAAACAAAAGCGCAAGTACGCGCTTTGGCTCGCTAAAAGGATGTGTTCTGCGTTTAACAATAGAATCGGAAATTGAGAATAGTTGAGATATCTGCTTTTCAGAAAGATCCAGGGAGCTTATATAATTCAAGCCATTACCCGAAGATCATGCCAAGTCCGCTCTCGCTCTCCGATCTCTCCTTCTCTATCTCCAATATTATCTTCTGCTCCGTGTCAGGATCCGCACGGGCTACGCTTGGGACGTCTTTCTTCAGTTTTGCATCCGCTCTTTCGAGGAATTCGTCCACTGCGCTTATCATCAGGTAGTACTTGTCCCTGTCCAAGCCCAGACTTATGCCATCCTTGAACCAGTAATCCTGCCTTGCAAATATCACATTTGATTCAGGGTCCGACTTGAGCTTTGATAGTTCTTCCTGTGAGAGGCTCTTGTCAAGATAAGGGTCGTAATCTAGGAGCTTCTTCATAGTAGAAGAATCCTTGGAATCACAGACATATACTCTTGTTGGTATTTGAAACACCTACAGTTTGATTGCGTTTATGAATCCTTCTTTGCCTGGCCTGTTGGTCACCACCGCCTTGCCGTCATCAGTATCTATTACCGTACCCTTGGTTATTATGTTAAGACGAGCGAAGTTCCTGTTGTCCTTCGACTCCAGTATTGCCTTTATCTTTACCTTCTTGTAAGTTTTCCCGGAAAGGAGGTTTGCATATCCTGCATATCGCATCCTGCTGCTTATCCTGCCTCCCCTTGACCTTGATTTCTTTGACTTGTTCTCATCAGCCAGCCTTGTAGCAGAGAAGTATCCACCCATCTCGTGCCTCCTCTTATCCCTATTCTTAAGCCTTACTTTTCCATTGCCATTTAACCTTCTTCCTGATTTTCCATGAAATTGCGATCCGAACTGGCTCATATTTACCACTAAGTGTATTGAAACTTGATATTATTTGTGTAGCCAAAGGATTTTAAAGTTATGTGAAGGCAAGCGGATTCTCCAGGATGCACTCGCAATTGGCATTGCGCAGAACTGATGATGGCGCAGGCGCCTTCGCCGACCTTTGGCCTTTTCGCGCCATAACATAACTTTTATAGATGTGATACTGCGATATTGCTGCTATGGATGAATGCTCTTTGGATAAGATGAGCCTTAGCCCCTATGCAGCCGTAGTGGAATCAGGCATGGCGATAGGCATAGTGGTGGATGTTGCCAAAGAGATATCGCATGGCTGTAAAGCAGTTGTGGCCCTGCAACCTGCAGAAGGGATAGAGGCACGCCTCGTGCCTGCATACCTAAACGCATGCATAAGATGCTCTGAAGGCGCAATGCATTCCGACTCCATGTCCATGGAAATGCTTCTTTTCATTGCCGGAGACATGAATATAGGCAGTGCAATAAAGAAGGCTGCGGCTGACGGAAGCCGCTTCATCATACTGGCGAGCAGCAAGGCCCTTGCAGAAACGCTTATGGAGAAGTGCCAGCTAAGGAAAGAGAAGGACATTGCACTTAGCCTAGACGTGGGCGCCGCGGGAGACATCGCAGTAACTGCAATCAAAGATGATAAATAGCGAAAGTTAGGGCATAGCCAAGAAGCATGCTCATCATTGCAGTAACTATCCAGGCATATAGTATAGTCAGCATTGGGCGCATCAGAAGCAGGCGGGTCCTGTAACTAAATCCAGCGCCATACATGCTGGACGTGAACGTCTGTGCGTTTGATGTGGGTATACTCAGCGCAGTTCCCAGCTGTACCATGGCAGTGGACACGGTCTGGCATACAAGAGCGTTGAGGTACCTCAGCGACATTATCTCGGCGCCCATCCGGCCAAGTTCGCCCCTGCTAAGCAGCACGCTGCCAGATACCACTGCAGCTAGGACTATGACTATGCCGTAAAAAGGATCTATGAAGCTGGATGCAGAGGCATACACGAAACCTATAGTATTTGCACCCAGTGAGAAAGCGGCAAGAAATGAGATGGCTATTAGCGTTATCCGTATGGCAGATGCGGTCTTCCATACGTTCAGCTTCGGAACCACCCTTTTGGCCGATTTCATCAGTGCCGCCGCAAGAAGACCGGATGCTGCCGCAGAAATTATCCAGAAGAAGATCACCATGATGATAAATGGCAAGTTTACTCCGCTCCCGTATCCCAGGTCTATCCCTATTATGGACATGGTAAACGTTATGGAAAGGGATTCTGGCACTCGCAGCGTATGCGCTATCAGGAAGACAGCTATTGCAACGGATAGAGCCGCGGCAACAAGATATCCTGATTGGAATGGCATGAGCTCAAGCAAGCCTGTCTTGAGCAACCCGCCTTCGATAAGAAAGCCTGAAGCGTATCCCACCACAGCTATAATTATGCCAGTACGCCTGGACACTATCCTTCCGGATATTATGGGACCGGAGCATGCGGGCATGTTGTTTCCCGATACCAGGGCCACTAAGAGGAATAGCAGGAAGTATAGGAGAATGGCGAGCAAGGCTACCACTAAGTTAGTATTGACCTCATTATGCTGAGAATCATATCCGAAGTGTCTTCGCATCCGTCCATTATGTCGTCAGCAAGATAGGCCACATTCTGGACGTAGTAGAATGACTTGAAATCTGTGCTTTTTGACTTGTACGCGTAGTCGATCATGGCATCTTTTATCAGGTCTCCCTTCTGCTCCAGGTGTTCTATTTTTTTCCTGATCTCTGCAGCCTCAGCTATCGTAGTTACCTGGTGCATTTTGTACAGGAGGGATAGCTCCTCCTCGATGAGGCTGGAAAGCTCCAGCAGCATGCTGGTTAGATATCTCCTCACGCTGCGGTTCTGGGGCCGGTATCTAGCTATTGCCCTGGAGAGATTGAAGATCGTGTCCACGATGCCCTCTTCAAGGTCCATGAACCGCATTAGATCGTCTATTAGGTTTGGTGCTACGGCTCCGGAGGTTATGGCATTGGATGCCTCAAAGACCTCTACATCGGCCTTGCGCTCGACCTCTTTTATTGCAGTTATGTTATTCGATCCTTTTATGACGTCGATGAGCATGCGGTTCGCCTCCGATGCAAGGCTTATGAGGGCCAGGCCGCCCTCGATTATATGCTTCTCATTGCTTCCTCCGAGCACGTTCCAGGGGAATCTCATTTCATCTGCACCTCCGGCTCGAATTTTGCATCGAGTATGCTGCATATAGCCTCTGCCTTCTTGCGGCCTATCTTGTCCACCTCCATCAGATCCTTCGCAGACGCATTTGCAACGCCCTTGACACTCCCGAAATGGGCTATCAGGCGGTGGGCAAGGCTGGGGCCTATGCCAGGCAGGGACCCGAGTATCAGAGTCTGCCATTGGTATGTCGTATGTGCTTTCTTCTGCCCTACTATGCGAGGCTCCTTGCTGTCTTCGCTTTGTTCCCTTTCAGCAAGCTTGAGCAGTATCGCCGCCGTGTCGGAAGGGCATGTGGAGCGCAGCACCTGGACAGTGTAGTCGGTGCATAGCTTTATCATTGTCCCAGTTATCACATTCTTAGAGAGGTGGTGTTCGCTTTCAGTGCCTTCTAGGATCACTACTGGTTTCTCGAACCCCAACGATAGCCTTTCCAGCTGTTCGAATAATCGGTTGTCCATCATTGAATTTTCAAAGTCCTGAACAGTCTTGCGCTCTATGCACATGCGGTCGGATACAATGTAATCGCCTACAGGGAGCTGCGCGAAGTCAAGGCTTGCGCCAGAGCCCTGGAGCGCCTCTATGAGATCCCCATTGCGCTCGCGATTGTCAATTATTATCTTGACCTGCTCCATGAGTATACATGCTCTCCTCATGTTTAAAATGGTTGCCAATCTGTCTGGAATTTAAATAGTTTGTCTGGGGAATATCAATGGTTAGAATGGCCAGAAAACTCAGCACTAGAAAGAGACCGGAGAGAAGCGAGCATATGCTAAAGGAGCAACTCAAGATAGAGGAGGGGATATTTGACAGGAGGACTATGATGTACCTATGGAAGATGTTCAATCACAACATAATAACCAAGATGGACTATCTCATCTCCACAGGCAAGGAAGCGGACGTATACCTTGCGGACGGAGGAAGCCAGATAAACTTTGATTTTGTGGCCCTGAAGGTATTCAGGATAGAGACTTCCGATTTCGGCAAGAGGATAGATTACATAAGAGGCGATCCCAGATTCGAGAAGGTGAAGAAAGATACGCTAAGCATAGTCACCACGTGGTGCAAGAAGGAGTACGGCAACCTTAAGGTTGCCGAGCTTGCCGAGATCCATGCCCCGAGGCCGTATTATTACAATGGCAATGTACTTGCAATGGAGTTCCTGGGCGACTCCAATGGCACACCGGCAAAAAGGCTCAAGGAGGTGGTAGTGGACAACCCTGAAGAGGTGCTCGATACCATACTTGAGGACATGCGAAAGCTCTACGAACTGGAGCTGGTGCATGCAGATGTCAGCGAATACAACATACTTATGTGGAACGGACTGCCATACCTGATAGATTTCGGCCAGGCAGTGGTTACGAAACATCCTCGCGCCATGGATTTCCTTGAGAGGGATGCTGCAAACCTATTGGAGTACTTCTCAAGGAAGTATGGAGTGGTAATGGAGCATGAAGAGGCAATGCACAGGATCACGCAGAAGAAAGACTAGGCCCTTCATGCAATGAAAAATGCGGGTGATGCCCACAACCGCATCCGATTCGCACATCACACCTGCGGTACAACGAAGCCCTTCTGCTTGAGCATATCCTTGTCCATGAGGCTATACCTGTAAGTAATGTCTCCTTTCTCATCCCCTTGCACAACCCAGGGCTTTACCAAGACCAGGTCATTCTCTTTTATCCAGAACCTTCTCTTCAGCCTTCCAGGTATTGCACATATCCTTTCCCTGTTGTCAGAGCATAGCACACTGAATTTTGATGCCCCAAGCGCCTTTACCACTACGCCTATAAGCTCGCCTGCCCTAGGCACAAGAAGCTTGTGTTCCGTTACCGGCTTGCTTGGTTTTTTGTAGAATGACATATTTTCACGCATCAGGAGTTCTTAACAGTATACTTGGCACCGCAGGCTTCGCACACTATTGTTGTGTAGCCTCTATCAACGACCTGCACATGGGTGTCAGGCTTGTGGCACTCCTTGCATATTATGTAAAGCTCGAAGTATCGGTGTATCTTCTCGTTAAGCGTGCTGGCAGGCACCTTGGTCAGTATTGTGAGGGTGTTCCCTTCTACAGTGACAGGAGCTGCAAGCTCCTTGGTCAGGTACTTTGCGATCTCGTCCTTGCCTCGCCTTGCAGTGTCAGCTATCTGTGATATGTTTCTAAGAAGTGTCTTATTGCCCTGTATGAGGGAGTCTGCCTGAGGTATCTTGAAGTCTACTTTCTCTTCTGCAAGGTTTGGTAGTTGTTCAAATGCCCTGTCAAGAAGCTGTTCATAATCCATGCTATCAATAGTATGAACCGTAGTATATAAACCTTCACCCGGCTTTGTCGGTTTAATGGCATTTTTCCGACAGTTTTGGATTATTCCGACAAAGCCCCTTCACCCATACCTGCGCCGGAGTTACAGGTGCGCAATGACGGCACAGCGCCCTGAAGCAGCATCACTTTCCGCCATTGGAAACGAGAGCCTCGAATGACTTACGCTTCTTTTCAACGTAGCGTATTTCAGTCAGGTAGCACTTGAGTTCAGGGCTGGTATACGCATCCTGGCGATGTTTTTCATGAGCCTGCCTGGAGTCGTGTACCTCATAGCTATCTTCTCGCCAGGATCAAGCTTCTGTTCGGCAACTTTCCTGCACCCTATTGCGGCAAAAAGGTAGACATCGAATAGGACCTTTCCGGAATTGCTGAACTTCTCCACGAATTTCCATTTCCTTGCATTCATGCCAGACTCCTCAAGCATCTCCCTTTTGCTGCGGCAGGGGGCGGCTCGCCATTCTCCATCACTCCGCCGATGAGGCCGAGTGTAGGGTTCATGGCAGGCTGTTCCTCAAAAGCTATGGCAATTTTCTGGTCAACTTCTGGAAGGATCTGCACAATTGATGGGCGCGTGGCTACCTCGAACGTTGCATAGCTGCCATCGTACAGCCTCTGCTTCCACGGATATACCATGAATATCTCCCTATCGAACACTAACTTTCCTTTAGGGCTGCTTGCTACCATGTTATCAGCATTATTGTGGCAAGGTCATTTAAATCGGTTTTGGACTCAGATGCACTTAATCCCATTTATTAAGGTTTTGCAGCAGATTATAATTGCAGCAGATAGGCGGGAAGCTAGGGGTTTCCCATCCGCAAATCCCCTTCAGGCGGGCCAATGCTAGTTGCGTATGACATAGATGTACAAGACACAGGCTGAAGCGCTGATATTCTGCCTTTGGTGGTAGTTCGTTATATGAAACGGGCCAGGCCGGAAGGAGCAACCCTAAGTATATAGGGCACGTGTGCGTTCACGCGCCCGTACACAGGGCTATGCTCTAAAGATACAGGATTGAGTGAATGCCTGCCAATCTTTTATATCTATATCATGCAAAATAGCTTCTGCTGCACTTATGTGCCGGGTTCGCCTAGAGGTATGGCGGCAGGTTGCTAACCTGTTTAGTCGTAAGACTTGCACGAGTTCGATTCTCGTACCCGGCGTTTGTGCTTAAGCCCGTCTTCTGACAGGCTTTTATGCTTTTGGGATCGCAGCCCAAGGAGGAATTGGAATGGCATTCCGTCGCATGTTTGAAGGCTGAAATATAAATTTATAAAAAATCCAGCTATGCGCTTAGACACTTAATAATTATGAAACGAGAGGTAATGTTGATTGCATGGGAAAAAGGAATGGGGCCCTTTTTCATTTAACCGGTCGTTTTACTACAACAAACGTGGTGGGTTCATGGACAAATACCCCTCCTTCGCTATCACTCCATAGAAATGAACGTTGACTCTGCGAAACCTCAGCTATGCTTCCATCCCTGCGCCTTTCCACGGCCATCAAAAGATGCTTACGGCCACTTATACCAGTTTGGGTAACATTGCTAAACTCCGCCCAATCGATAGCAGTTAGATAAGGTCGCTCATATGGCAGGGTTACTACAACAACAGCTGTGGGTGGATAGGTATACACAGATTTACCCCTATATACATTCCATAGAAATGGATTTTGGCTTCTTGAAATCTCCGCAGCGCTTCCATCCCCACGTCTCTCCACTGCTGTCAAAAATCCTCTGAGGTCAGATATGCCGGATGAAGTAACTAAACTGAACGTTCGTTGTTCTACAACGGTTGGGTGGTGTTTGCTATGTCCATATACTGCCATTTTATCTATCTTTATGATTTTAACCAGATATAAATATACCACACCTAAAGGTGTGGGTTTTCTAGGTCAGTTTTCTTTGCTTTGATGTTCTTGGATTGTTATCCTCTCTCACATATCTTCTGACGACATCGTCAGTTACATTGCTGACCGACCTGTAAAAATATCCTCTACTCCAGAAATGTCCGCCCCAATAAGTTTTTCTGAAATTTGGATGGGACCTGAATAGTTCATACGCACTTCCACCTTTTAGAAGTGCAACTGCGCAGGATGGACTCATGTCAGGAGAAAGAACGACTACGGTATGGACATGGTCTGGCATGATTTCTTTTGAAATAATTTCCCATCCGTTTTCAAGTGCGACATCAAACATGATTTCT
>CAZLPL010000005.1:13970-23791 GCA_964561405.1 Microcaldota archaeon | reverse complement strand
TTTGTATTGGTGTTCCTAGGATTTCTACAAAGCCAAAATTTAAGCATTTCTTTCATAATACATTTATGAAAATCGTAATACCTGATGACCTGGGACTTCTTCCCAAGCATTACAAAACCATAAAGTCTATGGGATGCTGAAATATACTCGGACCTGCTCTCCGACAAAACTTTTGCTGACAGGATAAAGGATGCAGATATCATAACCAGCGGCTGTACGGCCATCACACCTGCGATGATGGACAGCTCCAAGAGTCTTAAATATATAATCATGGAAACGAGCGGATATCCGCAGTGGGTGGACGCCGCGTACGCCGCAAAGAAGGGCATAGCTGTACCGATTGCCCTACATACAGCTCTGTCGCAGTAGCAAACATGACAATAGCCTTCATGCTCTCCCTAACACGCAAGATAAAAGCTGCAAACGAAACCATCATGAAGGGAAAGTGGATGAAAAATCCATACCAGGGGGTGGAACTTGATGGCAGTACTCTGGGCCTCATAGGCTATGGGGATATCGGCAGAAGAGTTGCCGAAATTGCAGAGAAGCTGGGCATGAAAGTTGAATACTACAATTCAAAGACAGCTTCTAGAATAGATAAAATACTCCGAGTTTCTGATGTGGTATTGCTTCATCTCCCTGAATAGTAATACCAAGCACATCATGAATTCAAGGACACTGGGCCTCATGAAAAAGGGGACATACTTGATTAATGTGTCTAGGGGCGGCCTCGCAGACCAGAAGGCCGTAGCCAGGCCCCTGAAATCGGGCCACATTGCTGGCGCTGCGCTGGACGTGTTCGAAGGCGTGCCTAAGGATATAATCGAACTCTCACGGATGAGCAATGTCATAGCTACGCCGCATATAGCCTACAATACAACAGACATTACAGAATGTATGGACGAAGAGATTATAAGTAACATTGGGTCGTGCATAAAACGCAGGCCCATAAACGTAGTAAACTTGCCATAGCCACGGGCCCAGCATGCAAGCGTCTTAAGGTGCCAGGCGTTTCAAATATTGAGCAGGGTCAGCACTAGGTTGCCTAAAGAGAGAGATATCACAACTCCCAGGAATATGAACAAGGAGAAAGGAACAGAATTGCGGTAAACTGGAAGCTTCCTTTTTATGCCCTTCATCTTGCTTATGGAGTATGCTGTAGCGAGCCTCCCAAAGGCAGGATAAGCCTTTCTGAAGTAACCCAGGTCTTCCTGGCTCATAATGTTTACCGCTATCATGTCCCCTTCCTCAAGCGCCTTGGGGTAGATCATGTTAGTCATCTCCCGGTATATATCGTGTTCGAACACTATGCTAACGCATGATGCTACTGCAAGAGACATAATTATTACTGCCGCAATAATTCCCATGTCTGAAAGGTACGAGAAGGCAAAAGCGAACATCGCGTATGTGACCAATAGCACCGCTCCAAGAAGCATGTTTCTTCCCCTTGGTCTGGAGAGCCTCTTTCCAGCAAGTATTCTTTTGTACAGTATGTAGTAAATCGGTATGAAGAGGGCTGCAGTATATCCTGCGCCTATTATCACAGATACTATGAAAGGTATGTTGAGCTGTGGCATGCCGTTCAGGTACGAAGATACCTGAATTGGTAGCACCAACGCTATGAACACCAGTTCCAGTACATCTCCTCCGCCAAGGTAGCCTGACCTGTACACAATAAAGCCCAGAAGGGCCACTATCGCTGCAATTGCAAAATCTAATAGTATGACACTGTAATTGAAAAGCACTGCCACCACTATACCTATAACAAGCGTGGTATAAACCACCTTATCAGGTATATTCCTCTTGTTGAACACATCGAACAGCGCGTACACAAGGGTTACAGCCAATAGCAGCGCAATTTCCAATGCGGTATAGGCGGCCATAGCAAACTATTCCTGTAAATGCTTAAGAATGCATCAGCGGAGCATTAAAACCCACTTTCAGCCACGGGCCTTCCCAAGCCTATGCCCTAGTGCATGGCCTCATTACAAGGCCATGCACCCACCTACCCAACTATTTACATTCGTCCCACCCCAACTTTCCCAATCTCATAACGGCCTGCCCAACTTTCAGCAGCATTGCCTGCCCCTGCAGGCCCGGCGTGTCGACAATCAATTCCATCTCGGGCTCATTAGGCCCCAACCTGCGTAGTGACTACGACGTGATGATACTGCCTGTTCTGCACGTCAGTCACCCTGCTTCTTATCACCCTCATACCCATTTCCGTAAGTTCGAGAGGCCTTGCCCTCTCTCCCTTTTCCATGAAGT
Organism: Microcaldota archaeon; assembly: GCA_964561405.1. Lineage (GTDB taxonomy): Archaea > Micrarchaeota > Micrarchaeia > Micrarchaeales > CABMGC01 > JAJZNA01. The sequence goes on along the minus strand of CAZLPL010000005.1, from coordinate 21,523 downwards.
CTACCAGTCCAGCCCGTTTAAGTTTCTTAAGCGTATACCAAACCCCGCTCTGTGAAGCCCCATACTTAGATGATATGAAATCGACGAAGTCTGTGGCTGTTGGAACAACATTCAATCCAATCTCGTACAGCAGCCGCAGCTCCTTGTCAGTGACTCGGAGTTGTTCCACATTTTCGATACTAGATATAGTTTGTAAAGGCATAAGAGCACCCGAACAGAAAAGGAAGAAGTATGATACTCTTATGCAACGGATATATACCTTATATTTGTATATATCGTTGCTCCTACAAACATTGAGTTGCATATAGCGTTCAAATTAAAAGCTAGCGTTGGCATCCAAGTTGCCACATGATACATTTCCGTGAACGCGCTTTTCATTTGTGACACATTCTATACTTCCTTTTACCCGCTCCACTTATTTAAACCTTTCCTACAACTCTTTACCCAAGAGCCATTACCTGATCTTCCTTATTGTGGATATGACGTCGGTAATATTCGCCTTAAGCCTCTCTATAGTGTCTGTGTTTGCTATTACAAAATCAGCTTCGCGGATCACATGCATTATTCCGTGCTTCTCCTCGGATTTGGCCTTCATGAACCCTCTCTTCTCACGCTGCTCCAGCCACCTGAATCCTTTCAGCGTTGTAGGATCTTCAGGCTTGCCGCGCCTCTTCAGTCTCCTGAACCTCACGCTCATGGGTGCAAGAAGTGCAACTATGCGAATGTGCTTTATGTGCCTCCTGAAATAATACATCTCGTAGGTGCTCCTGACTCCCATTATCGCTATCTCTGCCCTCCTCTTCCTTATCTTCCTGAGTGCGTATCTCGCGTAAACATCCTTACCATATTTCTCCCTCAGCCTTCTTGTAAATTCCCTTGTGGCTACAGGGTCCGAACGAGGTATGTTATTCTTCTTGAGAAGTTCCCTCCATATGTCTCCGAGTTCTATGACTTCAAATCCTTTCTTCTTCAGTATCTCTGCGACAATGCTTTTCCCAGATCCCGGAAGCCCTACAACAGCAAGGATTATCTGCTTCTTGGCCATGGCACCATCAATGCACTCTTGTGCCTTCTGCTATGTCCCTGTGTGGCACAAGTATGGAGACGTTTCCGGTCTCTCCTGCAGCGAGCATCATCCCCTGCGACTCTATTCCTGCTATGGTCTTTGGTTCGAGATTGACTATGCATGCTACCTTCATACCGTTGAGATCTTCCTTGGCATAATCTCCCTTCACGCCTGCGACAATTGTCCTTAATCCTATTTCCGGGCCGAAGTCCACAGACAGCTTGTACATCGGCTTCCTTGCCTTTTCGTGGTCTTCAACAGACATTATCCTACCTATGCGTATATCAATTTCAGAAAAAGCGTCCAAATTGACCATAAAAGCACAAGTTAATTAAAAGGTTAAGTTATTTAACATTGTGCGATGCTTCACCGGCATAGATATCCCCGACAGGATAAAGAAAAGGATACTAGAAGTTCAGGGCCTGATGCCAAGGGAGAACCTCACACTGGTAAGGGAAGACGCACTTCACATAACACTTCACTTCTTCGATCACATAAGCGAACAGCAGGTGCAGGAGGTAATCGGCGCGTTGGATTTGGAATTGCCTGGAAAGTTCGACGTGGATATAAGGGGCGTCTCATATTTTGGAGGAAAGGAGATACGCACTATATTTGCCAAGGTAAACGACCCAGAAGGCAGGATAACCTCGCTGTACCGCAGCATCGGCAGCTCTCTCGCGTCTAGCGGTGTGCGCTATGATGCAAAGGCATACACACCGCACATAACTATAGCGCGCTGCAAGAGGGACGGGATAGGCTGGCAGGCTTCCTGGACGGCAACCCTGACACAGAGTTCGGCAGCTTCTCAGTGGGGAGGATATTCCTGAAACAGAGCGTCTTTTCCCACCAAGGCCCCGTATACACCACACTACACGAACACGAGATTTGAACGCATCTTTTCGTATTCCGCCTTATTCAATGTGCATGTAAGCTCCCCAAGCCTATATGCCCTATTCAGCAGAAGCATGTTGTATGGCATGCCTGTCTTTAGGTCTATTGATATATGCCTAATCTCGGTGCCGAAGAGGTCAAGCTCCATAAAATGGCCTTTCATGTGGTTGGCTAGCCTCTCCACAGACCCGCACATTTCCGCATCACCATTCTGCAGCCCTATGGCCCTGAGCTCTATGTTAGGTCGCTTCCAGCTCGATGCCATCCGCACAATCCTTGAAATGTCGCTTCCTGCAAGCGGTTTGTTCGGGCGCGCCACTATTGCGCTTCTGGAATTTACATCATAAACTGATATGAGGAGGTCGTGGGTTATGTTTGCAGCGTTTACGTATCTCATACCACCATGCAGAACCGATACGCACGTACCTGCCTTGAGCTCAGCGCCCATGAGTGCAACCTTTCCCAATGACGTATGCTGCCTGTTGCCTGTAGCGACTCTAAGTGGTCTAGCATAGAAATCTCCTACGGCTATGTCCTTATACGAAGCTAATACCTCCATTGGCAAGACACTACTCCAATATCCCAAGAAAAGTATAAAATAGGTCCCATGCAACGTGCTGCCCTGCATCTGGCCATCCACAGCAACATTTTTAAATTCTTAAGTATATATCAAGATAACTGCTGCCTTATTGTAGCTGTACTGATTTCATGAAACTTACAATAGTGGAGAGTAACAAAGACTCAATAAAGTTTAATCTCTCAGAAACGAACTACTCGTTTGCAAATGCCCTGAGGAGAGCCATGATAAATGGCGTTGGGACGCTTGCCATTGATTCGGTCACGTTCTACGAGAACTCAAGCACCATGTTCGACGAGTACATAGCCCATAGAGTGGGCCTAATTCCCATCGTGACCCCAAAGGATTATGATGAGAAGGACGAGGTCGTTTTCTCTCTCAGTGCCGAGGGCCCATGCACTGTATATTCAAAAGATCTTATCAGCACATCAAAGGGGATAAAGGTCGCAAATGAAAAGATTCCTATAATAAAGCTAGCAGAAGGCCAGCGCATAAAGATAGATGGAAAAGCGGTCTTCAACAATGCCATAAAGAGTGCCAAGTTCCAACCTGGGTTAGTGACATACAAGGCAATAGACGACAGCAACTTCGAGTTTTATGTTGAGACTTTCGGTCAGATGCCTCCTGTGGAGATAGTACAGAGAGCCCTGAACATGATAGGCAATAATATAAAAGAGGTATACAAAGAAATAAAGAAGTGACAACGCAGGGGTGGCAGAGCTTGGTCAAATGCGCTGGCTTGAGGGGTCAGTAGCTTTAGGGCTTGCGTGAGTTCAAATCTCACCCCCTGCACCAACAAAGGTGAATATTATGCAAATAGAAAATACAAAGATAAGCAGATGGATAGACACGCTTTCGAAGTCAAGGCAGACTGCCAAGAATAAGAAGCTCATGGCCTACCTGCTGAAACTGTCGTCAAAGCCAAAAAGGCAGCGAGTAAGCGTGAATCTGTCCAAGCTCGACCGCATGGCTGCGGAGAATGAGTTCATTGTAGTCCCTGGCAAGGTGCTCGGCAGTGGGGATATAAAGAAAAGCATAAATATCTCCGCGATAGACTTCTCATCAAGCGCCCTTCAGAAGCTGAAGCTGTCAAAGTGCAAGGTTGTGGAACTAAGCGAGGTAGTTTCCAAAGGAGGCGCAAGGATAATAATATGATAATATTCCGGTAATGTTTATGGCTGATTATGTTATAGATGGAACTGACAAGGTGCTCGGCAGGGTAGGAAGCCATGTCGCAAAGCTCCTGCTGAAGGATAACAACGTTACAATACTAAATTCCGAGAAGATGGTGATGACTGGCCATCCGCATGATCTGGTGTCAAAATACAAGCAACTCGTAGAACTGAAGGACAAAGCAAACCCGGAGCATTCGCCATACTGGCCAAGGAGGCCTGATATGTTCGTCAAGAGAGTTATAAGGGGAATGCTTCCTTATAAAAGGCCCAAGGGAAAGACCGCATTCAAGAAGCTCAGGGTTTATGTAGGCGTCCCTGCAACACTGAAGGACGCGAAGCTATACGAACTTAAGTCCAAGAGCCCATCAGAGATATTTGAGACTACACTCTCGATCCAGCAACTTACTGAAAAGCTGGGCTACAAGCTGTGATAACGATGCATATGTTGTCCTACATACAAAACACATATCTCTCAAATTCCGCAAAGAACGGGAACCTGAAAAAGGCCAAGGCCGCCCTGCTGCTCGGCGCAGACATAAATGCTAGAACAAACGGGTGGACTGCATGGATGCAGGCCGCATCCAATGGGCATGAAGACATTGCAACGTTCCTGGAGAACCAAGGCGCCGAAGTAACAGAGTCGGACCGCATAAACGCAGAGATAAGGGCCAAGATGAACAAGATATGTAACGTCGTTTCAGGAAGTGCGACAGGGCACATGGCAAGGATGATTAATCACGCAAAAAACTAGCAAGCTGATAGCAATGGCAAATGAATCAAAAGGCATTGAAAACTTGGACAAGGAGCTTGAAACGCTTTACCAACCGAAACAAGGTCAGAAGATCGCAGCAAAAAAGACGGCTACGAGGGCAAAGAAGGCCTCATCCGCTTCAAAGAAAGCTCCAGTGCTTTCAAAAGGCAAGAGGAAGAGGGCTGTTGCCAGGGCATCACTAATACCTGGTCATGGCACCATACGATTCAATGGCGTGGCTATAGATTTGGTCAAGCCGAAGGAGATAAGGGAGTTCATACTAGAACCCGTACGCATCTCCAAGGCGGCCCGCGACATAGTCCACAACTCAGATATAAAGATAAGTGTATACGGCGGCGGAACGAGCGGACAGGCACAGGCAGCAAGGACTGCACTTGCAAAGGTTATAACAGAAGCCTCCGGCCTCGACTCGTTGAGGAGCCTGTACATGGAGTATGACAGGACCCTACTTATAGATGACTACAGGCGTGTAGAGCCTAAGAAGTTCCTAGGACCAAAGGCACGCGCAAAGTTCCAGACGTCATACAGGTGAAGGGGTTTTTACGATGATGATACCAATACGATGTTTCTCCTGCGGTCAGGTTATTGCTGACAAATGGGAGGAGTTCAATACCAAGGTAAACTCCCAGAAGGCAGATTCAGACAGCACCATGACCTCCCTTGGAGTGAACAGGTACTGCTGCAGAAGGATGCTCGCCAGCCACATCGATTTGATAGACGAGGTTATAAACTACAGCAGAAAATAAACATACATTTAAAAAGCAATAATGTTTAATATAAGCTGCGGGGTCGTCTGCTAGCTTGGTTAGGCTCTGTGCTTAGGGAGCATAAGACCCGAGTTCAAAATAAGCGAATGCTTATGAAAGTCTCGGCGACCCCGATCAGGTGGAAAAATGTCAAACGAACTGTTGATAGACCAGGCAACGTACTTAGAGGCAGGAATACACATAGGCACAAAGATAAAGACCCCAGGAATGAAGAAGTTCATCTACAAGGTAAGGGAAGACGGCCTTTACTTGCTGGACCTCAACACCATAGATCAGAAGATAAAGAACGCCGCAAAGTTCCTTGCCCAGTATGAGCCAGGCGAGATAGTCGTAACCGCATCAAGAATATATGCCATAGCATCTGCATCAAAATTCGCAGAGATAATAAAGGCCAAGATGCTGAGCGGCAGGGTTGTTCCAGGCATATTCACAAACCCTCACAGGGAGGACTTCATGGAGCCCGGCATACTGTTGTTGAGCGACACTAGGAATGAGCGGCAGGCTGTGAAGGAGGCCAGCAAGACAAACATACCTATAGTTGCTCTGTGCGACACCGATAACTGGATAAAATACGTTGATCTTGTAATACCTTGCAACAACAAGGGAAGGCGCTCACTCGCACTTATATACTACCTCTTGGCAAGGGAATTCCTCAAGGAGAAAGGATTAATAAAGTCAAACGAGGAATTCAATTACAAAGTCTCCGACTTCGAAGCAAAGGTGGAGATGAAGGCGAAGTAATTGGGCCCAAAGCGGATGAAACTCCAGGTTGCAGTAGACTTCCTATCCTCATACGGGATTGCCCTCGTAATAATATTCATAGCTTTCGCTGCAATATACTCTATAGCACTTAGTCCTAACAACCCGGCAGTATTTTGCACTCCAAATCCTGGATTCGACTGTGCCTTTGTTTCCATAAATGCATCTGGAGTCATGACTGCCAAGCTCTCGCAGGCAACCGGAACCGAGATAACCATAAACGGCATAGCATGCTCGTCCCAACAGAGCCGCTCCGCAGACGTTCCAGCCTTCGGCAATACTGGTGTGTCAGGTTCAACATCCTATTATCCATCCCAATACTATCCATCCGGCAATTCCATGTACAGCGGAAGCTCGTACGTATTCAGGATGTATTGCTACTCGTCATCTTCAGGCGTGGCTACAGGAAAGACTGGCGTCCCTTTCACAGGCTATATATGGCTTAATTATACCGTACCCAACTATGGCCCTGTAGTGCAGAAAGTTGCCGTGTTCTCCACAGCGTACTCCTAGACATCATTCAGCCTTGCTGAAAAGTACCTCTGACTTATCCACCTTGAACTCGTTCGACAATTTCTTTGCCTCATCAAATCCAGAAGGGGTTTCATGTATATATCCAAGCAGTCTCCCGGCGCTTGATGGCATGTACGGGTATATGAGTATGCCGAGTATCTTGCACATGTTTGCACATATGAAGAGCACCTTCTTAGCCTTCGCTTCATCCTCCTTTATCAGCTTCCACGGCTCGCTGTTCTGGAAGTACCTGTTGCCCAGGTTTGATATCTCAAGTATCTTTAGTAGCGCCACGTTCAGCTGTTCCGCATCAAGCATCCTCTCCACATCATCCACAAGGCCCATGATCTGGTTTACCAGCTCCATGTCCTCATCTCCGAGCTTCTGCTTCTCCACCCTTCCCCCCAGCTTGCTGGATATGAATGTAAGCGTGCGGTTTACGAAGTTGCCCAGGTTGCCCACAAGCTCGTTGTTTATGACGTCCTTCAATGTCCTGTCTGAGAAGTCACCGTCCTGGAATGTTGATATTTCCTTCATAAGGTAATACCTGACGGGGTCCGTGCCGTACTTTCTCATGGCGCCCATTGGGTCCACCACATTCCCTATGGATTTGGACATTTTCTCACCCTCGACAGTTATGTAGCCATGGACAAGTATTGACCTTGGGACTTCGAACCCTCCTGACATCAACATGGCAGGCCAGTATATGGCATGGAACCTCACAATGCCTTTCCCTATCACATGCATGTCTATAGGCCACATCTCATTGAATGTCTTTCTGTCAGATGCGATTCCTGCTGCAGTAAGGTAGTATCCCAGTGCATCAAACCAAACGTAAAGTATCTGGGATGGATCTTCAGGTACAGGTATGCCCCATCCATGCGCCCTATTCACCGATCGCGACACGCTGAAATCATCAAGCCCAGTCTTAATGAAGTTGATCACCTCCGCCTTCCTGCTGCTTGGTATTATCCTTATCTTATCCTTCTCTATGGCAGCAAGAAGCCTGTCCTGATATTTGGACAGCCTGAAG
>CAZLPL010000005.1:0-13960 GCA_964561405.1 Microcaldota archaeon | reverse complement strand
TTCTCCTCCTCAACTAGCTCGGGCTTGGTGCGATGTTCCGGGCACAGCCCCCCCTCAAGTTCACTTTCAGTATAGAACAACTCGCAGCCTACACAGTAAAGCCCGCTGTACTTCTTCTTGTATATGTCGCCGCTGGCATTGCATGCGTCCCACAGTATCTGCGTCATCTTCCAATGGTCCCCTTTCAGAGAGGTCCTCACAAAGGCGTCGTAAGACATGTTTACGCTATCGACAAGGTCCCTGAAAAGTGCAGAGTTCCTTTGGCAAAGGTCCTCCGTCTTCATGCCCAGCTTCTCTGCTGAGAGGGCATTCTTCAGGCTGTTCTCATCCGTGCCTGTTGCAAGGAACACTTTATCCCCTTTGAGCCTCCTGTATCTGGCTATTACGTCGGCCTGGACGAACTCAAGAGCATGCCCGATATGGGGCGGCGCGTTAACATAAGGTATTGATGTTGCTATATAGAACTTAGGCAAGGATACACCTGGTGAGGCTTACTTCCACTATTCTATTATTTGATAGATGTTTTTTTATTTGTATGTAATAGTGGTATAGGGGATAGTCTTATTCAGTGATACTAATGGATGCCATAACTGCCGAAGCGATTTCAAGCAAGATAAACGACTTCCTTAATGCGTACTACGAGGAGCAGGTCAACGAACTTTTCATAAGCTATCCGAAAAGGCGAAGCCTTCTGGTAGACATCAAGGACCTTGAGAAGTTCGACATAGACCTTGCCAACGAATTCCTGGAAAGTCCAGACTCCATAGTGCCTATAGCCAACCAGACCCTCTCCAAGCGAAACCCCAATCCCGATGCGCAGACGACAGTCCACATGCGCCTATTCGGTTCGGATGCAAATATGCCGCTGATACAGGACGTTGGGTCTGAATACATAAGCAGGCTGCTTACTCTGGATTCTCTCGTGGTAAAACGTTCGGAGATAATACCGCGTGTGCACCTCGCTAAGTACCGTTGCACCTTCTGTGGCACGACTCTTGAGCTTCGCGTAGAGCAGGACGAGCCGATGGACATCTGCCCGCAATGCAAACGCAGGTCGCTTAAGCAGATAACCAACGAGTCAAAGTTCATAAACATGCAGCGCATAGCCGTCCAGGATCCGCTTGAGAGGCTAAAGGGAAGCACCCCAACATGGCATCTCGAGGTTATACTTGACGACGACATGGTTAACACCATCATACCTGGCGATAGGGTGGACATCACCGGAATCTTGCGCATACGACCCAGAAAGACCCTGCATGGCAAGGAGGACAAGATACTTTTCACCCCATACCTTGACGCCCTCACACTCAAGCCGAAGCAGAAGGAGTTTGCCGAGCTGGAGATAACGCAGGAGGAGGAAGAGGCCATAAAGGAGATGTCAAAGGATCCTGTAATATTCGACAAAATAGCCAAGTCAATCGCCCCGTCAATATATGGCCACGATGAGATAAAGCAAGCGCTAGCATTGCAGCTTTTCGGAGGGACTCCGGACAAGAAGCTCATCGACGGGGGCAAGATCAGGGCTGACATGCACATACTCCTGATCGGGGATCCTGGGAGCGCAAAGACCAGGCTGCTTCAGGCCGTCACCATGCTTGTACCAAAGGGCATATACATAAGCGGCAAGTCAACTACCTCTGCAGGTCTCACCGCGTCTGCCGAAAGGGATGAATTCTCCGAAGGAGGGTGGACGCTTAAGGCTGGCGCACTAGTCCTCGGATCCGGAGGACAGGTCAGCATCGATGAATTCGACAAGATAGGTGATGAGGACAAATCGTCCCTTCTCGAAGCCTTGGAGTCCCAGACCATAAGCGTGGCCAAGGCAGGCATAGTGGCAAAATTCCAGGCAAAGGCATCCGTGCTGGCTGCAGCAAACCCCAAATATGGGAGATTCGACAAGAATGCATACCCTGCCGACCAGTTCGATATCCCTCCTGCCCTGCTCTCAAGGTTCGACCTAATATTCCCAATTCCAGATGTGCTTGACGAAGAACAGGACACGCGCATAGCAAAACACATACTCACCCAGCACGAGGCTGCAGGGGCCGCTGTGTCAGGAGCAAATGACGTAGAGAACATCCAGGCCCCTCCCCTGGACTCCGAAGTACTAAGGAAGTATATAGCATATGCCAAGAAGAACGTCAAGCCAAGGCTATCTCCTGAGGCCAGCAAGATAATATCAGATTACTATATCGGCCTGAGGAAGCTGGGAATCAAGCAAGGGGCCACACCCATAACACCAAGGCAGATAGAGGGCCTTGTGAGGATAGCAGAAGCTTCGGCAAAATCAAGACTTTCAGAAAACATAATACTTAGGGACGCCGAGATCGCTGTATCACTCTTCGAATTCATGTTCAAGACCCTTGCCGTAGACAGCAGCGGCAGGCGGGACATAGACATGCTCATGACAGGGGTGCCTAAGGAGAAAGTAAACCAGATAAACTCCATAATCGCCCTTATAAAGAAGATTGATGACGACACTGGCGCGGGGGCGCCCATAGTCACTGTCCTGGATGAGGCAGAGAAGCAGGGTATAAGCAGGGACAAGACGACAAAGTTCATCAACGAGCTCGAAAGGAGCGGTGACATCTACTCTCCCAAAGCAGGCATATTAAAAATTGTGAGGCGCGAAGAAGAATAACGGTGTTTGTCTGGAGAGGAAGATAGAGAATAGGCAGCTTCTTAACATAATAACTCTTTTCGCAATAGTCCAGTTCGCCGGATTCCTCATATCCATCTACGCGCTCGGCCCGGCAGAGCTCTACGCCGCGCCTTCACAGCCTTCCGTGTCAATCTCAGACGCCGTAATGTACCTGCTTTACATAATCGTATTCTCGGCAGCAATAATAATTGTATTCAGATTCATAAAAGGCAACATACTGTTCGTATTGCTGGAGGCCTTCGTGGTCCTGTTTGCAACGGCATTCGTGCTGTTCATAGTGCTGGCAACCGCCCTTCCCGCGGCTAACTACCTATATGTTGCGCTGTTCTCGGCCCTTGTGGCCGTTGCCCTTATAGTGGCCAAGAACTACCGACCTAAGCTGAGGAATCTTATAGCCATAACTTCCAGCATAGGTGTGGGGGTGGTCATAGGCCTGAATGGTTTCAATGTTGCGTACCTCCTGATGATGTTCATAGCTGTATACGACTACATAGCCGTATTCGTGACAAAGCACATGATAACCCTCGCCCGTGAAGTATCTTCTCGCAATCTCGCATTTCTTATAGGCTCAAGCGATATCGAGGCCATACCAAAGAAATACACAACACAGAAAGATAGGGCAGATTTCAGGAAGAGCGTTGACATAAAGTCAGTAAAAGACCCTGTACTAAAGAAGCTGATATCATCCGGCACTATACCCATCGTATCGCAGGTACAGCTAGGCACAGGGGACCTCGCCCTGCCGCTCATGCTCACTGTAAGTGCCTACATAAGCTTCATCAACTACGCCATACCACTCATGATAATACTGGGATCCATCTCTGGCCTCGTGTTCACGATGTACTTGCTGAAGCGCTATAAGGTCGCGCTCCCAGCCATACCTCCCCTCTTTGCATTCATAAACCTCTTCCTCGGGCTGGCCTTCCTGCTGGTGAAGACTTCTGAGACATGGCTGTGGGCAGGCTTCCTTGCCATAGCCGCAGCCACACTTGCTGTGCTTATGTCAAAGCTAAGGCGCCTCGCGTCGCAATGAATCCGCAAAGGTTTATAATCATTAAAGCAGATATCGTTAGTACTTGTTGCTTGGTGATTTGCATGATAGAACTTACAAGTAAAAATTTCGATTTGGAAGTGCTGAAGTCAGACATGCCTGTCGTTGTTGATTTCTGGGCCACTTGGTGCGGCCCGTGCCGTGTATTCAGCCCTATAATAGAGGAAGTTGCTAAGGATTACTCCGGCAAGGCCAAATTCGGCAAGTTGGACACTGACGAAAACTCAGACATAGCTTCAAGGTACAACATAATGTCCATACCTACTATTCTTCTTTTCCAGAACGGCGATGTCAAGGCCATGTCTGTGGGTGCGCTCCCCAAGGAATCATTCAAGAAGTGGCTTGACGGCAATCTCTAGGCATGCTGGGATAAAGATGGCCATAAAGACGCCTCAGGGCGATATCGTTGGGCTGCCAAGGGGCACCAGCGATTTCATCCCTAAGGATTCAATAGCCCTAGAGGAGATACTGGAAGTTGCCACGGAAGTCTTCAGGCGCTACGGTTTCTCTCCAATAATAACTCCAGCCATAGAGAATACGGCCACACTAAGCGCTAAGGCTTATGGGGAGGAATCCACCAAAGAGATGTATCTTCTCGATGGGGGGCAGGAAGCCCTAAGGTTCGACCTCACCGTGCCGCTGGCAAGATATATGGCCATGAACAAGGACACACCATTCCCATTTAAGAGATACCAGATCGGAAATGTCTGGAGGAAGGACGAGCCTCAGCACATGAGGTCCAGGGAGTTCCTGCAGGCCGACTTGGATATAGTGGGGGTAAGCGATCAAAGGGCTGACGCAGAGTGTGTAGCGGCTATCTCCGAAATAATGTGGAAGCTTGGCATTGAGGATTTCAGCGTATTCGTGAATAGCAGGGGGCTGCTGAATTCGGTGCTAGACTCTTTCAAGGTTGCCAAGGATTCGCAGTCCGAGGTCATAAGGGTGATAGACAAGATGCACAAGACGAGCGTCAACGACACTATAAGTAGGCTCGTGCAGTTGGGCCTGGCGCAGGCTGACGCTGAGAACCTGATAAACTTCATCACCTGGGGCAGCACCAACGAGGAAAAGCTGGGCAAGCTTGAGATAAATGCCCCACCAGCCAAGGCAGAGGCATCAAAGCTTAGGGAGTTCCTATCGCTCCTGTCAAATTACGATATAAAAGGAAGCGTTAATGTGGATTTCTCGCTAGCAAGGGGCCTCGATTACTATACTGGAATGATATTCGAGTTCTCCGTAGTCACAGCGGGGCGCAGATCGCCTTCTCTGGCCGGAGGCGGCAGATACGACAGCCTTATAGGGATGTACTCAAAGTCCCCAACGCCTGCGGTGGGAGTGTCCATAGGTATAACGCGCGTGCTTGAGATGCTCAGGGCGAGGGTAGGCAGCGAAGTAGGGCGCAAGTCTTATCCGCAGGTCTTCATAGCGAGCATAGGCAAGGAGAACACTGCCTATTCCATAGGCATAGCGAGCAGGCTCAGGGCTTCGGGAGTATACGTGGACCTCAACGTGGCTGAAAAAGGGATATCCAAGCAGCTAGAGTACTCGAACAGCATAGGAGTTAAATATGTTGTCATAGTAGGTAACAGGGAGAGGGAGTCCAAAAAGGTAAACCTTAAGGACATGTCAACCGGAAGCGAGGAGATGCTTGACATAGACCTCCTGGTTCAAAGATTAAAGGGAAGCAGATAACAATGGCAAAATCTGAATTAGAGGAAGTTACCCACAAGGCCATAAGGAATGGCGGCCTTCTAGTCAAGCTTTATTTTGACATGCAAAGCCAGAAGAAAGATGACCTACAGCCGCTTATGACTGACTTGATAAACAACCAGCTGCTAAAGTCTCCCGGGGTAATATACTGTGCCGGGGTCATAGACGAGCCGATCCAGTTGGAGGACGTCTACTCCACCAATGCAATAGTGACTGTTCTGTTCAAGGATATAGGTGCGCTCATAAACGTGGTGTTCAACTTCGCCCCTATAGGCGTAGAGATACAGAAACCCGAGGGCGAGTACACTGTCAAGATCAGCGACCTCAATGGCGTTCTTGTCACACTTTCACAGATATCTTCAGAGTACTCAAAATACATACTTACCAAGGTTCTCGGTAAGGAGGAGCTCGATAAAGTAAATCAGAGCCTCAGGATGAGGGAAGAGCTCGGAAAGCGCCTCATAGATAAGCCTGAGCCTAAGCAAGATTCCTGAGGAAGAACCTTTTCAGTATGAGGCTTGGCCTGTCCATGTCTCCATACCTTCCCAGGAACCTGTCTATACCAAAAGTGCGCATTACCTTAAGTGCGGCTCCCATACTTCCCTGTCCCATAGACCTGTATGTCCTGTTTATCATGGAATGCATCCACAGATCGGCTCCATGCCTTCTCCTGAACTCTCGTTCATAGTCTGACAGCCTTCCAGTGCCTTCCAGATGCCTTGCAACCGCTTCAGCAGCCATTCCGGCGGCTTTGCCGCCGAAGATTATGCCTCCGCCCGTGGTTGGCTTAACCTGCCCTGCCGCATCTCCCACCAGCACTATACCCTTGGCATCGTCAGCAATCCTCTTCCTCATAGCCATCGGTATCATGCACGCACCCTCTGATAAGGGTTTGATTCCTCCGACAAGGTTGCCCACTCCCTTCTGCCTAACAAACGCATCAAATGCAGCCTTCGCATTCCCGGACGTGGATTCTATGCCTACTCCAACTTCCAAAACATCCTGTTCGTTCGGTGCAAGCCATGCGAACAGCCCCTTATACGTGCTGTTATCGAAGAACAGGTCAACCATTCTAGGGTCCGGGGCTCTGACTTCGTACTCTGCCTTGTACGTCAATACAAACCGCTCCATGCTTCCCATGCCGAACGTGCTTGCCACTGTGGATACTGCTCCGTCAGCTCCAACTATTACCCCCTGACCACTGAGCCCAGTAAGCCGGGCCGAATCCATCCTCTCCCCTGTTATAACTTCGGCGCCTTCTCCAACTGCCTCATCAAAGCATATGTCGTTAAGCCTCTGCCTTTCAAGTATATGTGCCACAGGGGTCTTGGAGACAACGCTCATGGTCTCGTTACCGCAGTGTATGTGCGCTCCATAAAGCGTGTTCGTTATGCTGCTCTCGTACTTCAGGTCTAGTTCGGCCAGGCCGCTTATTGACAGTATTCCAGAGGCCCTTACTGGCACTCCCAGAGTCCGCTTCTGGTCATACACTGTCGTGTGTACGCCTCTAGCAGCTAGCCTTTTGGCCGCAATCAGCCCTGCCGTCGCGGCTCCTATTACATATGCGTGGTTACCCAAATAAAACACAACTTTATAATAACCTTGCCTGACAATATCCTAGCTGTCAAATACTATATTACTTTTGGTATTGGTTTAATGTCTCTTTTAATATCCCTCTTAATAGGATTGATATCAATAATCATGCCAGGGTTCTTCCTTGCGCTTGCTCTGCTCAAGAAGACCAGGATGCCGATGTTCGAGATAGCTGTGATAGGCTTCATCTTCGGACTTATATTTCCCCCCACAATGATCTGGCTTGAGTCCTTCCTGATACCTTACATACACACATTTACGTTTTCCAATGCCCTGTACAACACCAACGTGCTTGTACTTACGATAATAGGCATAATACTGTCAATACAACAGGGCGCCATATCCATAAGCTCCCTGTCCTCACTAAAGTTCGGATTAGCTGGCACTAGGACGCAGATAAAGAGGGACATGGAGAAGGATTACAGGAAGAGGGTAGCCAGCATTAGGCGTACTCTCGCAGAGCTCAACGCCGACATGAGGATAGTGCGCGAGCACGAAAGGCAAGAGGAGGAAATGGTGCGTCTGCACCGCGAAGAGCTGCAGTCCATGTCTGGCGTAGGCGAGGAGGAACGTAAGAAGATAGCTGAAGTGCACATGGGGCAGGAGGAGAGACTCTTCGAGGAACACGAGCAGGAGGAACGCATGCTGATACAGGGCACAGGCCCCACACCACCATCACAGAAGCCTTTCCAGTTAAGTTATGTCTGGGTAATACTCCTTGTTCTCATGGTCATAGCTTTCGGCACGAGGATGCTGAGCATAGTATCATCGCCAACCTACTTCGAATTCGACCCGTATTACGACATGATAAGCACCCAGTATATACTCACATACGGGTACCAGCTCCTTTACGATCATGCTGCATGGCCGTCCCTTATAAACGGAACCATTCACAGGCTGCAGCCACTAATACCTTATTTGGAGGCCTACTGGTATAATCTGGCAGCTCCTGCCTCAACAGCTGCGAATACGACGCTGTCAGGAACGTCTGCAGGACTTTCAAGCCCCAACACCACGCTCCTGTCCCTAGTCAGCGGATACTATCCGCCGATATCGGCCGCTTTGCTGGTATTCGTGGTATTCATGTTCCTGTACCATGAATATGGCGAATTCGAAGGCCTAGTTGGGGCAGGCCTGGCTACTGTAATGCCTCTCCTGATCACCACTTTCATAGCAGGTGAGCAGCTGCTCGAACCGTGGGGCATATTTGCATTATTTTTCTTCTATGCGGCGTACCTGCTCGCAGCCAAATATCCTGACGAGCCCAGGTACGCAATACTTGCAGGAATAGCCTTCGCATCAAACTTCCTAGGCGCCCACTACTACACTGTAACTGCAGGAATCCTATCTGGATACATAATACTGCAGGGAATAATAAACATATTCAGGGGCAATGACAACAAGTCCTTCTACAAGATGAATGTGATAGTGATAGCGGTCATAGTCATATTCTTCATATTTTATAATGCATACTCTGCCACGCTTACGGAAAGGACACCTGGAATACTCGGGATACCAATAATCATAGGGTTCCCACTGTTTTCGCTAATAGGCATATTCGTTGCAGACATCCTGGTCAGGAGGCTCTCCCAGAGGCCTGACATCATACGCATAAACTCCGGAGAGATGGCGCGGTACGCATTTCTTGCAATATTTGCGCTGTTCCTCATAGGCGTAACTTCAATACTGTATTCCATAGTGGGTTACCTGATATTCGTAATTCCCATAATAATGCTTGAAGTCGTGGCATATCCGATCATAGCGCGGCAGGTCTTGCGCAAAGGTTCTGCCAAGAGTACTGCTGTCCTAATGTTCAGCGTAGAGGCCATAATGGCTCTTGCCGTGATCGCAATGGTTGTGATACTGCTCACGCCTCTCGGAAAGTCGGTATTCGCATACATACAGCTGAGCAAGAAGTTCACAACCCCTTCATCGCCCTTATTCATGACGGTGCAGGAGTATGCACCTACTGGCATAAACTATGACTTCGGATCCGGAGGCTTCGGCCTTATAGGTTCTAGCATAGGTGGCATAAGCCTGATAGTCTGGGCTGTACTTATTGCATTTTCCGTCCTGGTGATACTCGCCATTTACAGCAGGGATTCCAAGGCCAGCGTTCTTGCCTATGCAGCAGTATGGTCTGTAGCAGTCGCCGGGATGATAGAAGTCAAGTATTTACCACACTTCGGCGTCGCATACATAATAGCAATAGGCGCAGTATTCGGAGAGCTTTCCATACTATATTCCAATAGGCATTCCGACAAGAATTCGTACCTGATCAAAAAGGTACTGTTCTATGCTGGCATAGCGATAGTGTTACTAGCTGCAATACCAACCGGTTTCCAGCTTCTCAGCGCGGCCTCCAATCCAAACTGCAACACGATGGGCAACAACCAGCTCGGTGCTGTACTGTACTGCAACCAGGTTCCCCAATATTGGCTGCAGGCCACAGACTGGATGAAGTCCAATGTCGGCCCTTACGGCCCTAGGATACTGGCGTGGTGGGACTATGGGGACTGGATAAACTGGTTTGGAAACAGCAATGCGGTGATAAGGGGAGACAACTCCGTCCCGCAGACCGACTACAATGTAGCTGCCCATTACGTTCTTACAAGCCGCGACGGCATCAATACCACCAGCACGCAGAAATTCATGGACTCCGTTCAGGCAAAGTACATCTTGTTCGATTCCCAGCTCGTGCCTAAGTGGGGCGCGCTAGACTTCCTTGCCTGCGTCGACATCAACCAGACGAGCGACTCTTACGCAGCGTCGCAGGGTGCGCAGTTCGGACTGCCATATGCCCTTGGCACATCTGCATGCGAACTCAAGCACGACCCGGCATACCTGTACATACCTATAAGTCAGAACATAAACAACTACTGCACGCTCCCAGGCAACTCATCAAATGTATACCTTCACGGATTCGTGGTAGTCGGTTCCAGCCCTATAAACACAACGTACTGCGTCTCAATACCTGCAATAAACAGCGGTAAGCCTGCATACCTCCTGTACTCCAACGGCACCAAGTCGAATGCGATAATGGCTCCTGCCTTCTACTCGGCGACCAGCGTACAGGGACAACCGTTCATAACCTTCCTGTTGCTATACGCACCGAATGCAAACGGCACCATAACCAATGCACCTTCGGACTTCTACAACTCCACATACTACAAGGGATTCTTCCTGGGCAAGATGCCAGGATTCACGCAGGTCTATCCGGCCAACTTCACCGGAATAAACTTCGTGAACTCGACCAACAACATCGTTATATACCAGTCCAATAACTTCACAGGCACGCTGCCGATAGTAACCCCGAAGCCAAGCTACGTGCACAACAACTATACAATGCCAGGCTAAAGCCAGGCATCCAAAACCGGCATGCCATATGAAATTGATCCTTCTCCAACCGTACCTTAACCTCAGGGGCGGTGTGGAGCGTGTCATACTTAAGGTCGCGCAGCACTACGATGCCCCAGTATATACTCTGGAGTACAACAAGGCCAATACCTTCGAAGAGTTCAGCGACGTGAACGTGCAGATAATAGGCAAGGATGTTCCTCTTGCAGATAAGCTCCCTTACCGCGCGTCGCAGGGGCTCAGGTATGGGTACAATTTCTACAACCTGAAGGTAAAGGAGGATTACGATGTACTGAACCCGCACATATCCCCAAGCGAGTGGATAAGGCACAAGAACGAGAGGGTCATGTGGTACTGTCACACGCCTCCACGCGAGGTGTATGACCTGTATGAGACCAGGATGCAGAATAGGTCTTATAAGCAGAAGCTTCTATATGCTGCACTGGTAGGAACATACAAGCTCATGTCCAGGGGAATAACAAAGAAGATAGAGTGCATAGCAACCAACTCAAAGACCACGCAGGAACGCATAATGAAGTATTACGGAAGAGACGCTAACCTCATCAATCCTGGCATAGATGTGAACGAGTTCGAAAACAACGGGGACTCTAAATACTTCTTCTATCCCTCGCGCATAGTGGTTAACAAGAGGCAGGACTACGTTATAAGCGCATTCAGCCAGTTCGTAAAGAAGTCCAAGAATTCAAAGTACAAATTGATAATAGCCGGAACCCTCTCAAAGGATCCTGAACACCAGAAATACTTCGAGAAGCTCAAGGTCATGTCAAAGGGCCTGAACGTAGTATTCTACACTAACGTAGATGATGGCAGACTCAAGGAGCTGTACTCTAATTCTACCGCAGTGATGTTCGCAGCTATAAACGAAGACTATGGCTTCGTGCCCATAGAGGCCATGGCCAGCGGTAAGCCCATAATATCTGTGAATGAAGGCGGACCCAGGGAGACCATAGTCAATGGAAAGACAGGATTCCTGGTATCATCCCCATCCAATATGGCAGAGAGAATGCTGCAGATAGTGGATGATGAATCTGCTGCAGATGCCATGGGGAAGGCTGGGAGAGATCTGGTCAAGAAGAAATACTCCTGGGAGGCGTTCTTCAAGAAGATGGATCCTGTGCTAAGGTCAGTTGCCACATCAGATTCAGGTAGCGCAGAATGAGCTGCATACGGGTCTAATATGACTCCATCATTTTCTTCAGCATGGAACTCTTGAACTTCATGTGCTTGAAAGGTTTTATCCTGACAATCCTCGCATTCAGGCCATTTTCATCCAGGAACCTTTTAAGGTAGCCCATATCCACTTTCTGGTCATATCCGAACGCTATGACGTCAGGCCTGAACTTAAGAAGCGTCTTGTATATGTCGTTCCATCTCCTTATTCTTCCCCCAAGCACTGCCTTCCATACGAACCTGAGAGAGCCCACTATCTCCACTCTGGATCTTTCATCCATGAGTGGCGTCTTGCCCTTCAGCATCTCCATGCTCCTATCCCTTGCCACTACTACTACGAGCTGTCCGTACCTGCTGGCTCCTTTAAGGTAGCGTATGTGCCCAGGATGGATCACGTCAAAGGACCCGAAAGCCAATACTGTGTGCCTGTCCATATTCCCACACAAGATAATATCCACAAATAGGGTTAAATATCACACCAGTATACACTATTGGCGTTATCCATGCGATTAAAAAGGGCCGTTACACAACCCGAAGACCCATTCGTTGCCACAGCAAAATTATTGGTCGAGTCGCGCGCAACACTCCCGAGCTTCAGCAGAAACCTATAAAAAGTTTGCTTGCGTATAATGATTACAGTTATCATCACATTCAAGTAGTCAATTAGTAGTCAATTCACATAATCATAATCTATTTGTAAATGTTAAACCAATGGTGTAAATATGGCAGAAAATCAATTAGGAGGACAACAGTACATGGTATTGCCTGAAGGTGCAAGCAGGCTCCTTGGTAAGGAGGCACAAAGAACTAACATTGCTGTTGGGTACGCTGTGGCAAGCATAGTAAAGACCACTCTCGGTCCGAAGGGAATGGACAAGATGCTGGTGAGCGAACTCGGCGACATAATAATAACCAACGACGGCGCGACTATACTCGAAGAGATGAACGTCGAGCACCCAGTAGCAAAGATTCTAGTGGAAGTAGCCAAGACGCAGGATAAGGAAGTCGGGGATGGAACGACATCAGCAGTAATACTTGCAGGCGACCTCCTGAAGGCCGCAGGGCAGCTCCTTGATCAGGGCATACCTCCTGCAGCAATAATAAAGGGTTATGAGATAGCCCGGGAGAAGGCTTCAGCAGCACTGAAGGCCGCTTCAAGCGACATCTCAATATCCGACGACGATAAGCTTTCTAGGATAGCCACAATATCTGTGGGCTCCAAGAACATAGGCAGCGATGTTACAAAGAAGTACCTAACAAAGCTCGCAATACAGGCAATAAAGCAGGTGGCTACCAAGCACGATGGCAAGGTCATGATAGACAAGGACTTCATAAAGCTGGAGAAGAAGGAAGGCGGAAGCATAGAAGACACGCAGTTCATAAACGGCGTGCTCATAGACAAGGAGATAGCCCATCCAGGCATGTCAAAGTCTGTGAAGGATGCCAGGATAGCGCTCCTTGATGTGGCTCTCGAGATAGAGAAGACCGAGACAGATGCAAAGATCGAGATAACCTCTCCGGAGCAGATGCAGGCATTCCTCAACCAGGAGGAGAACATGCTCAGGCAGATGGTCGAGAAGATAGCAAAATCAAAGGCAACAGTAGTCTTCGTACAGAAGGGCATAGACGATGTCGCCCAGCACTTCCTGTCCAAGCAGGGCATAACTGCTGTAAGGAGGGTAAAGAAGAGCGACATGGAGAAGCTGTCAAAGGCAACCGGAGCAAGGATGGTCACGAGCCTGGACGACCTCACAGAGGAAGACCTTGGATTCGCAGGCATAGTTGAAGAAAGGAAGATCTCCGGAGAACAGATGGTGTTCGTTGAGAAGTGCAAGGACCCTAAGAGCGTATCAATATTCGTAAGGGGCGCAACAAAGCAGGCCACTGACGAAGTCGAGAGGGCACTCACTGACGTAATAGGCGCTCTCACAAGCGCAGTTGAGAATGGCAAGTACGTGACCGGAGGAGGAAGCACAGAGATTGAGATAGCAATGAAGCTCAGGGAGTCCGCAACAGACATTGGCGGAAGGGAGCAGCTCGCAATACAGGCATTCGCAGACGCAATGGAGGTCATACCAAAGGCTCTTGCAGACAGTGCAGGCATGGACCCTATAGACACGCTGGTTCAGCTCAGGTCAAAGCACAAGGCTGACAACGGCAAGTCTTTCGGAATCGATGTCTACAACAACAAGATTGCCGACATGGAGAGCCTCGGTGTAATAGAGCCGCTGAAGGTCAAGTCCCAGGCAATATCTAGCGCCACAGAGGCCACAGTATCTATCCTAAGGATAGACGATATGATAAGCTCCAAGGGCAGCAAGGGCGCTGCCGGAGCCGGTGGCATGGGCGGAATGCCAGGAGGCATGGGCGGAATGGAGGACTGATGTCCCCCATTT
>CAZLPL010000004.1:0-25517 GCA_964561405.1 Microcaldota archaeon | reverse complement strand
CCCTTTTTCCTGTTTTTGATTTAATTTAACTTAGCATTGCTTTTATATTTGGATTTGGCTAGCGCCGCTGTGGCTGGGGCTTTGGTGAGAATAAGACAGTATTCAGTCGTTTATGTTTATTGCGTATGTGCCGTTTACCTTTATTCCGAGCTTCTTTGCAACTTCAGACTTCTCAACATTTAGTATGACAACTTGTCCGCCCCACTTTGTGGTTAGGTTAGACTGGCTGCATAGCGGGCACACGTTACCCTGTGCGATTATCAAGCGGTCATTTCTGCATGCGTATTCCATGTATATCGCTTTGTATTTTGGTTATTCTTATTTCTTTTGCTTTGGACCTCTTGACGCCCTTCTTTCTCGGGGATGCCTCTCAGGCCTCCTTGCTGCGCCTATCCATTCAGGCTTGCCGAGACCGTCAGGCCTCATGGTTAGTGCTATCTTCGCGTCCTTTATATTGGACTTTATGCTTATGGATGATACCTTTGCATACACGATGTCACCCTTCTTAAGGCTCTTTCCGGAGTTCTTGGATACGAAGGCCATTGATTTCTTATCATAAGTTATGAAGTCAGTAGTTATCTGGGACAGGTGCACCAGACCATCTATAGGGCCTAGCCTTACGAAGCATCCGAAATCGGCAAGCTCAGACACCTCTCCAAGCACCACCTCATCTATGCCAAGACTGAATGAAAGGGTGTCAAACTTCAGGTTGTGGTGCGTGGAGGGATCGCTTGGCATGATGGCGCCATCGCTTACGTCCCTTACGTTGAATATTGCAAGTATTATGCCGAGATCCTTGTCTAGCGTCCTCTCGTACTTCAGTCTGAGTATTTCAAGTGCGGTCTTCTCAAGATCCTGGCCGAAGTACTTTGGAGGTATGCTTATCGTGTCCTCTATAGTAGTTATATAATACAAATTATGCACCAGAATAGGCATTAGCGATGATATTTATCTAAAGATAGGTATATTAGCGTTTCTGTGTCCTGCCGCTGGATGCATTAATGACGCATTGTATGAGGCGTTACCCCGCTACCTGAATGTGCCGTCCCTTGAAACGCTGTATGTTGCTATTCCCCTGGACCTCAGCTCGCGCTTAAGCTTGATGTCATTTGTGCACACCCCTGAGAACCTCCTTGCGCTCCTGAGTATCCACTTGTCCACATACTCTTCATTGTCCACTATGTCTATGCCATAGCTGTTGATCATGGCAAGCGCCACCTTGGCATGCTTGCTGCTTGACTTCCTGCTCCTTGAGATCAGCGTGAGCTCCTTGACCACGCCCTTTGATATGACCGGGGCCATGTCCAGCTTCGCCCTGATGCCCTTGAACACGTCTACCCTGTTAGACAGGCCAAAGAGTATGGAACTGGTGTCCAGGATTATGCGGCCCATGTCAACATTAAGATTTGGTGATTAAGCCTTATATACCAGGGCTTGTCATATATTATGCATCTGACACGGCGCTTTTCCGGCCAGGATTGAGACGTAAGCCTTTTGAAAGGGCAAGACGTACTGGTCGGCTTATGGATGGTACATTGGACACAGCAGACATTCTGAGATCATGCAAGGTAATAGCGGTAGTCGGATGCTCCAAGGACCCCGAGAAATACAGCAACATAGTTGCGCGTTTTCTGCAGGACGCGGGGTATAGGATAGTGCCCGTGAATCCTACTGCGGACGAGATATTGGGGGAGAAGTGCTACCACTCGCTTCTGGACATACCTGAAAAGGTTGACATGGTGGATGTCTTTAGGCCTTCGACAGAAGCCATGGGAATCGCGGAGCAGGCAGTGAAGATAAGGGCAATGGCATTGTGGCTCCAGGAAGGGATAGTGAATGAGGATGCGAAGAAATATGCTGAAAGCAGGGGAATGGCATTCATTCAGGATAGATGCACGATGAAGGAGTACGTTAAGATGCAGGGATAGAATGGACTTGGACATGTATGCCGAAGAGCTAATATACAATTACGAACACCAAAAGAACAAGGGAGCCATACAGGACGCCACTACTGACAGGCATGAGGAGAACATATCGTGCGGAGACAAGATAACTGTCTATCTCAAGATAGAGGAAGGCAAGGTTGCTGATGTAAAGTACGATGGCGCTGGGTGCGTTATTTCCATGGGAACGTCCAGCATACTAACAGACTTCCTCAAGGGAAAGACGCTACAGGAGATAGAGTCCTTTGGAAAGAAGGATCTGCTAGAGCTTATAGCCATAGATCCTGGACCAGTAAGGATGCACTGCGCCACGCTGTCCCTTAGAGCAATAAAGAAGGCCGTATACGGGTACGAAAACAAACCCATTGATACTGAGACCAAGAGCCTCTAGGCACGCGACGCCTTGCGCACGTAAACAACATATTCAAACTCTGGAAAATCTTCTCTGCTCTTGGCTTCCCATTCGCTTTCGCTAAACTTCGGAAAGAATCTGTCTCCCTGATAGTCGGACTTTATGAAAGATAGGAGCATCGTGTCCGCCTTTGATATGGCATCCTTGAACACACTCTCTCCCCCTATTATGTATATGTCTGGACCGTACTCAAATCCCTTTGATATGGCTTCGTCAAGGCTGTGGCATATGTCCAGATCTTCCGCATACATGCCTGACCGGGTAAGCACTATATTATGCAAGCCTTGCAGTCTTCCATTTCGCTTAGTAGCCAGGTAGACCCTGCGGCCCATTATGATGGTCTTGCCGCGCACTATGTCCTCATAGTGCTTGCTCTCGCTTTCTATATGCCATGGAAGCCTGTTCCCTATGCCTATGACGCGCTTCCTTGTCATCGCGGCTACGAGGGAGATCATGCCTTTCGGCCCTCTTTGGGCTTCTTGAGCATGGTCTTTAACTTTTCTATGTATGACACATCTGTCGGGTTTATACCACGTATGGAGCTTAGCTTGTATGACAGATAATCCCCATAGTGCACAAGATACAATATCCTTGAAAGCTGCGAAATTCCCTTCGTATTTATGATGTTGAATTTGCTGCGGGTCAGCTTTTCTGTTACATGTATTCTGTCGTTTATACGCTTGTCGCGGCTGCTGAAGACCATGAAGTAGAACTCTTTCTTTTTGTAGGTATGCGCAAGGGCCATGGTGTCATTGTGGTTCAGCTCTGGAAAACTGCTCGAGTATGCCAGTATCTTTGGGTTCTCATTGAACTGTATTTTCCAGCGGTATGCTACTGCGCGGAACGGGAAGGACCCGTATATCACAGGTATTGCATCGGATCTGGCAATAGATCTGGCGTGGTGGTAACATTCTTCGGGGTTGCCATCAAGCCCTGAAAGCAGCCCGTACGATTCCCTTATCTCCTTGGGCCCTGCAAGGCCGAAGCTGTTGAGCAGGGGCATCAGCAGGTACACCAATGAAGACCGCGGCTGGAGGTCTGAACGGGGTATCTTTACGTGCTGATCCCCATATCCCTCAAGAAGCCCGCGTGAGCTTATTGTAACGACATGCGCCTTGCGCTTCTTGGCGGCCTTTGCTGCGGCCAGAACCTCTTCGGTATTTCCTGAATAGCTCATGGAGATGAACAGCGTGGATAGAGACACGAAATCAGGTATCTCATATCCTTCCACAAGTGATACGGGCTTCTTTGAATAAATCTCCTGGAATATCCTTGCGGATATGCCGGAGCCGCCTAGACCGGATAGTACAACATTGCTAAAGTTCTTAGGCAGCCTGAATCTCCCTTCAAACTTTAGCTGCTCCTTCATTAGCCTTAACTCTTCCAAGAATTCCATATTATTTTTTTATGTCCAATGGTTTAAGTAGCTTGTCTGCAGGAGGCGCATGGATGCGCTTTCTGCACTGCCGTTACATCCGATTGCCTGGTCTGGATTTTGCTTCAGGCATACGTATCCTCATCCTCTTCCTTGCAATGGTCCCACTGCGCCTCGCATCATCCATAGCGTCATCTATAAGGCGGCTCATTTGCTCAAGGCTGCATTCCCCTGCAAGCTTGAATGCGATACGTGCATTGGGGCCTACCACAACAGTAGTTGGATGCTCAGTTACGAAGTATCTATGCCATATGCGCATCCCCTTGTCAACCACAATTGGATATCTTATCCCCTTGGATTGGGCTGCCGGGGTTATGTTTCCCAGGGATCTCCTGGCAGCCGCCTTTGAGGAATGCACGCCTATAACCACTACAGGGTCTTTACGGTACTTGCTTGCTATGGCAGACATTAATGGTAGTGAGTTCATGCCGTTTTTGTCATAGCACGACCAGAAGTCAAGTATTACCACATGTCCTTTCAGCTTCTGCAGAGACAGGGGTTCTGCGGAATTGATCCATGTGCATCCTTCAGGCAACTCCGGGGCCTTTCTGGTAAGCAGCTTTATAAAATTTAGAGCCATGGCTAGATCCCTGGCTGCTGCTGCGTGGCACAGTGTATTGTGCCGAAGCCATAGACGAGCTCCCTGCAGTTTATCCCTACCACCTTTCGGCCTGGGAACATGCCGCGGATTATATCCAGCGCCTTTGAGTCATTTTCATCCTGGAAAGTCGGCACTAGAACTGCCGCATTTGAGATGTAGAAGTTGGCATAGCTTGCCGGGAGCCTCTGCCCGTGAATTATTACAGGGCCTGGCATTGGAAGTGGCACTACCTTTAGGCGCTTGCCGTCCTGGTCGGATGCGCCCATGAGTGTGCGGTAGTTCTCCTGGAGTATGCCGTAATTGCCGTCGACTTTGTCTTCGTCAACTGCACACGCCACAGTGTCGGGAGACACAAACCTTGCAACATCATCAATGTGGCCATCAGTATCGTCCCCTTCTATCCCTCCCTTGAGCCAGATTACCTTGGTTGCACCAAGATATTCCCTGAGATTGAGTTCTATCTGCTCGCGGGTTAGGTCGGGGTTGCGGTTCTTATTCAACAGGCATTGCTCGGTAGTGATCAAGGCTCCCCTCCCATTGACATCTATGGATCCGCCTTCGAGGACCATCGGTGCCTTGAATTCGGGCATGCCTTTTATCGGAAGACGTGATGGTATTTCAGTATCGGCCTTCAGGTCGTCATATTTGTTTCCCCATGCGTTGAACTCCCAGTGGGTGAACGCCGTGCCTGCCCCATTGGGGCCTGAATGTGTAACGAATATGGGACCGTAGTCCCTGAACCATACATCTGCAGTCTTTATCTGGTGTATCAGTATGCTATCTGAATTTTTGACATTTGGAAGGATGCTGCGCACCCGCTCCTCCGTGGTTGCGTCATCTACCAGTATGTTGACCTTTTCACCTTCAGCCAGGGCAGAAACCATGGCCACGTACGTCTTCTCTACTTCTGGGAGTATATCTTCTGGGAATGACATAGGATTCTTAGGCCATGAGATCCATGTTGCATCATGGCATACCCATTCTGCAGGCATCGAGTATCCGAGCTTGAATGGTGTCGTGTTTTCAGTCATGAGTGCACCGTGTGTTGAATTACTCAAGGAAGCGAGAGGTCAGGCCGCCATAGGCATCTATCCTCCTGTCCCTCAGGAAAGGCCATCCGTGCCTTGTTGTATCGACCCTAGACATGTCGCATTTTGCGATGAGTATGTCCTCCTTGTCGTCGGCTTTCGCAATCATTTCACCAAACGGCCCAGAAACGAATGAAGATCCCCAAAACTTAATCTTGCCCTCCTGCCCAACGCGGTTGACTGCTGCCACGAAGACCCCATTGGCTATGCCGTGCGCCTTCTGCATGGTTTCCCAGGCGGTGCGCATCTCTTCCGTAGATTCCTGTTCAGTTGGATACCAACCTATGGCAGTAGGATAGAACAGTATGTTTGCGCCCATCATGGCAGTGAGCCTTGCGGCCTCAGGATACCATTGGTCCCAGCATATGAGCACCCCTATTTTTCCATGTTTGGTAGCCTGGGTCCTGAATCCCAGGTCGCCTGGCGCGAAATAGAATTTCTCATAATAATGTGGATCGTCGGGTATGTGCATCTTCCTGTACTTGTCCACTATGGACCCGTCAGAGTCTATGACTACTGCAGAGTTGTGGTAAAGCCCTCTGGCGCGCTTCTCGAATATGCCGGCTATGACGGTCAGCCCGTTTCTCTTTGCTGCCTCTGACACCGCGGCAGTTGTCTCCCCAGGGATAGTCTCTGAGAGTTTGAAGCTATCTTCGTTCTCTTCCTGGCAGAAGTACTGTGAGCGGAATAGCTCAGGCAGGCACACTATCTGCGCGCCCTTTTTGGCAGCCTCGTCTATCTTCTTTACTGCCTTGTCCAAGTTGGCTGAAGGATCCTCGGACATGCTCATCTGTATGAGCCCTATGGTAACTTCATGCACCGGCTTCCTGACGTCTCCCATATTACCAGCCATATAATATAATGGGGTTAAATATAACCCTTTGCGATTTGTGAAATGGATGGAGGCAGGCGCGTGCGAACTAGAGAAAGGCTAGGAAGGCTTCTTTTGCATCCTGCTCCTTATTATACGGTCCAGCTTGCTGGCGAGCTCTTCTCGCCTTCCATTGAGGCGTATAATCTTTAGCTCGCGGTCTGAAATGAGTACTTTGAATGAGTCACCAGGCTTGAGCTTGCCTATCTCTGTGCTATCGTACCTAAGCACGCCGTGGTACTTCACCACCTCCACCTCTATAGTATGTGATGAATCAACAACTATCGGGTTCCTGTAAGGCCCGTCCACATTTAGGAACGTGAGGCACAGGGCATTGGGGAGGAGGAGTATTGGGCCGCCTGCGGACTTGTTGTATGCAGTGGAACCTATAGAGCTCGTTATCAGGATGCCGTCGCCGCTCATCACATACGGATATAGCTTGTGGCGCTTCCCGCCTTTTATCTCATATATCCTGAAGCTCACCTCTTCCACAACGTTGTGGAGAAGCGCCTCGTTTACGGCATAGAACTTCTTGCCGTTGTACTCTATCTCCAGCTTGTTCTCCAACTTCTCCACGCTGAAGTCGCCTGACTTAAGGCTCTTCACTACGAAGCTTATGTCATCCAGGCTCACGTCAGAGTAATAGCCTATGCTGCCAAGCTCTTCGCTTCTGATCGGCAGTATTGGGCCACCATACTCCTTGGCAGCCTTTACGAACGTGCCGTCGCCGCCTACGGCTATGCATATGTCACCCTTGGCGCCCACCTCGAAGTCCTTGTATAGAGGGGCAAGTTGCGGATAATCGTGCTTCTTTACTATCTTAAGCTTCATCTGCTCACTGGTTTTTACCATAATAGAAATGTATGGGCCTTCCAAGAGCTGCACCTGCAACCTCCTGGAAAAGCTCTGAGAAGGTTGGATGGGGATGTATCGTGTCGGCTATGTCCTCAAGTGTTGTGCCCATCTCTATCGCAAGGGAAGCTTCGGATATCATGGCGTTGGCGTCGGTGGACACGATCTCGACGCCCTTTACCAGCCCATCGGGCACATATGCAATTTTTATGAAGCCCTCAGTCCTTCCCAGGGCTATTGCCCTACCTAAAGCAGTGAGAGGGAACTTTTTGGTGGAAATCCCTTCGCCACCCATCTGACCGGCTATGGCTATCTCAGGATCTGAGAATATGACAGCCGGTATCACCACGTTGTCGAAGCCGGAATTCTTTCCTGCTGCGGCCTCGGCTGCGACCTCGCCCTGCCTTATCGCCTTGTGGGCAAGCATTGGCTCGCCTATTACGTCCCCAATCGCATATATCGACGGATCGGAGGTATGCATGGACGCATCGGTCTTTATGAAACCCTTGTCGTCCACTGTGACCTTGGTGTTTTCAAGGCCAAGGCCGTCTGTATACGGCCTGAGGCCTACGGCTGAGACAATGGTGTCGGCGCTTATCTTCTCTGGGCCAGAAAGCGTGATGGATTCTGAGTCGTAAGCGGATGCCTGGGAGTTTGTATGCACAGTTATGCCAAGCTCCTGCATCCTCTTCTTCACAATAGAGACGGCTTCGGGATCGAATCTTGAGAGCACGTCGGAGTGGGCAATCATGTCCACTTTTGACCCAAGCTTTGCGAACAGCGTGCCAACCTCAACTGCCACATAGCCCGCGCCTATTATGGACACCGTCTTGGGTATGCGGGACATGGAGAGGGCGGCCTTGTAGTCCAGTATCCTGTCTCCAAAGTCGAATCCTGGAAGTGACCTTGGCTCTGAGCCCGTCGCTATTATTGCCTTCTTGAAGTCCAGCTCCTCCCCGTTCTGCAGCTGCACTTTTGTTGAGGATATGAACGTTGCCTTTGTCTTTATGACTTCTATACCATTTGACTTGCACAGGTATTCGACCCCCTGCTCAAGCTTCTTTGACACAGACATGCGCCAGTCATGCATCACCTGCGGGTCTATACTTACGCCTGTGGACTTTATCCCAAATTTTTCAGAGTGAGTCATCTCATAGAACAGGTCGGCGATGTGTATAAGGGTCTTTGAGGGTATGCATGCAAAGTTAAGGCAGTGGCCGCCCATCTTTTCCTTTTCCACTACAGTAACATTCATGCCCAGCTGGGCGGCGCGTATGGCGGAGACATATCCTCCGACACCACCGCCTATTACTGCGAGATCCACGTTTTCAGGGAGGGAACCCATAACCATTATACCACGGATTAGAGCATTTCAAGGAACTCCGGATCTTCCAGATATTCCTTGAGCTTGTTAGTGAAAAGGGCTGCTTCGGCGCCATCCACTATGCGGTGGTCGAAGGCCAGTGAGAGTGGGAGCACCTTGCCTATCTTTATCTCTCCAGACTCCACCACTGGCGTGTCCCTTACCAGGTGCACCCCAAGTATTGCAGCCTCTGGATAATTTATCATTGGTACGGAAAGGTATCCTCCGCCGAGGCTCCCTATGTTGGTTATTGTAAATGTGCTGTCGCGCATCTCCGCTATGCTTATGGTATTGTCAAGTATCTTCTTGTGGAGTTCCTGGAGGTCCTTTGCTATCTCAAGTATGGACTTCTTGTCCGCGTCCCTTATCACTATGACCTTGAGCCCGTCGCTTGCCTGTGCCGCAAGACCTATGTTGTAGTACTTCTTAAGTATTATCTCCTGCTTCTCCTTGTCGTAGCTTGAGTTCAGCCTTGGATTCTCCTCGAGCGCCGCCACGGTTGCCTTTATTATGAATGAGAGGAACGTGAGCTTTACCCCGAGCTTCTGGGCCTTCTCCTTCTCGCTAGAGGTTATGCGGTAGATGTGGGAGGCATCGACCAGATCCATGTGGACTGCACGGGGTATTGTTGCGGAGAGTTCCATGTTCTTTGCTATGGTCTTCCTTGTCTGTGACATCGCAAGGCGCGCTATGGCCTCGCCATGCTTCTCCTCAAGGAGCTCGGAGAACTTTGGAACCGGCTTCTGCTCCGATGCAGTAGACATTAGATGCGACCTTACATCGTTTTCCAGTATCCTGTCATTAGGGCCTGTGCCAGTTATTGTTGAGAGGTCTATATTGTTGTCCCTTGCGAGCTTGCGCACGTAGGGAGTTGCAAGGATCTCCGCAGGCTTGAATGGCTGCTTTGGCACGGGCTGCTGCGCCGCCCGCTGCGGCTGCTTTTGAGGCTCTGGCAGCTCCTGCGGCTTGTGCTGCGTAGGAACAGGCGAAGAAGCTGCAGGTGCAGATCCCATGAGCTCTTCCGCAGTGCCGATTATAGCTATGGTGTCCCCCACCTTGATCTGCGTGCCTTCCTTTGCTACCTGCTTGAGTATACCACTTATTGGGGCAGGTATATTCACTACCGCCTTGTCAGTCTCTATCTGCGCTATGGGCTGGTCCTCCTTTACACTCTCCCTATCCTTGGCAAGCCACTTCTGGAAATTGCCTTCGGTTATCCCTTCTCCAACATCAACGAACTTTAGCTCCTTCATTCTTTCACCGAGAGTATCTTATCTATCGCCTGCGATACCTTCACTGCATTAGGTATGTGGAACTTCTCATATCCGGGGAATGGATATGGAAGGCTGAATGAGGCTACCCGCATCACAGGCGCTTTAAGTTCAAAAAGGGCCTTTTCGGCTATTCTTGCAGCTATCTCCGCACCTACGCCGAAGCTGAGTGATGCTTCGTGCACGATCATGGCCCTGCCAGTCTTCTTTACACTGTCCAGTATTGTCTTTTCATCAAGAGGGTTTATGGTGCGCAGATCTATGACTTCTGCACTGATGCCCTTCTTTTCCACAACATCGCTAACAACAGAGACCATGGTACCATATGTAACTATCGTAAGGTCCGTGCCTTCCTTCACCACGTTGGCCTTGCCTATCTCCACTTCATATGGCCCATCAGGTATGTCCTGCTTGAACAACCTATAGAGCTTTGTAGGTTCAAGGAATACCACAGGATCCTTCAGCTTGAGGGCTTTTATCATCAGACCCTTTGCGTCGTAAGGGGTCGAAGGTTCCACCACGATCAGGCCCCCTATGTGTGAGTAGTAGACTTCGGGGCTGTCGGAGTGATGCTCGAGGGTCTTTACCCCTCCGCTCACAGGTGTCCTTACTACCATTGGAACCGAAAATGCAGACCTGGTCCTTGCCCTATATCTTGATGCATGATTTATGAGCTGGCTGAATCCCAGGAACATGAATCCGGCGAACTGCACTTCAGGCACAGGATGAAGGCCGCTCAGTGCCATCCCTACAGCAGTGCCTATTATCCCAGACTCTGCAAGTGGCGTATCTATGACTCGCTTGTCACCATACTTGGCCTGCAGGCCGTCTGTCACCCTGAATACCCCACCGTCCTTTCCGATGTCTTCCCCTAGCAGGACGATATCCTTGTCTCCCTGCATGGAGACGTCTAAGGCATTGTTTATCGCGGTTACCATATTTGCCTTCATGAAGATCACTTGGATTCCTGCCAGAAGCCTGCAGCTTGTGCCTCTTCCATCTCGTCCTTAAGGACATCGGGAATGAAGCTGTAGACATGCTGGAATATTGCCTTTGGATCAGGAACGAACTTTTCAGCAGTGTCAACGGCATCGTCAATGACTTTGGAATTTGAATCGACAATCTTGCTTTCTATCTCATCGTTGAGCAGGCCCTTGCCCTTAAGGTACAGCTTCATTCTCAGTATAGGGTCTCTTTTCTGCCAGTATTCCACCTCCTCGTTTCCACGGTACTTTGTAGGGTCGTCGGCAGTAGTGTGCATCCCCATTCGGTACGTCACACACTCTATAAGCATCGGGCCTTCGCCTGACTTTGATATGGCATCCTTAGTGGCCTTATAAACGGCGATGGCATCATTACCGTCAACCTGTATGCAGTCCACTCCGACAGACTGTGCCTTCTGTGCCAGGGTAGTTGATGCGGTCTGGTTCTTCCTTGGTATTGATATGGCCCACTGGTTGTTCTCTATTATAGCAACCAAAGGCACCTTCCATACACCTGCAAAGTTCATGGCTTCGTAGAAGTCTCCTTCGGATGTGCCCCCATCCCCAACATATGAGACCACCGCTGCACCTGTGCCCCGATATTTCTGCGCGAATGCTATTCCAGTAGCATGGGGCATCTGTGTCGCCACCGGAACGATGTTTGCATATCCGTTAACTGATTTTGGAATCGCAAGGCCCTCCTCAAAGCCCCTCCAGTAAAGGAACAGGAGATGAAGCGGAAGACCGCGTACCATGTATACGCTGTGCTGCCTGAATGCCGGCACGAAAAGGTCGTCCTTTCGCATCGCCATGGCGCTGCCAACCTGTGTGGCCTCTTCACCCAAAAGCGGAGCGTACGTAACAGACCTGCCTTGCCTCTGCAAACTCAGCTGCTTGGCATCATATTGCCTGGCAAACACCATGTTCTTGTACATGGACATTATCATATTGTCGTCGACTTCCTTAGGCCTTAGCGACTCGTCAACAGCCCCATTTTCATCCATGACCTGAAGATAATTGACCTTACCCTCAAACACTTCCTTTATCAACATACCGCCGATTTATTTTACCAGATTAGGAATTTATAGCTATGCCACTGAAGTGTAACTCTGGCAATCATATCAGTATTATGCCATACTCGTCCGCAATTTTATGGGCATCTTCGTTCTTGTGCACAGGCACTTTGGCATGAAGATACGCAGCCATAAGATGGGAATGCATTCTCTCGCCACCTTTGAGCCTCGTATGTTTGCACCGGAAAGGCCTGCGCCTTTGAGGTTGACTGACTTTATGACTGCCCCTTTAGGTCTGCGCCTCGCAGATAGGCATTCTCAAGGCTCGCATCGGTAAGATTGCATCCCTTGAGATAGGCTCCCATAGGTATGAATAGGAGAGGTCGGCATTGGACAGGGAAGCTTATCCGAGATAGCAGCCTCTCATGTTTGCGCCACGGGCGCTCACAGAATTTAGTATTGCGTACGCCATGTTAGCGCTGCCCAAGTTTGCGGTCTGGAGATTGGCATTGGTGAGAACAGTGTATCCCATTGTCGCACCGCCGAGGTTTGATCCGTGGAGTCATGCCCTGCGCATGCTGGATTCGGTGAGTGTTGCTCCGCCCAAGTTTGAGCCATTTAAATTCACACTGTCAAGCTTCATTCGCTGGAGGTTTATCCCGCCTAGGTTCATGTTTGAGAGGTTTCTGTTCGACTTTGATAGTATTCTTGCAAGTTTTTCAGGTGCGTTAGTAACTTATATATATCCTTTAGCTCATCTATAAAATTGGATTCTTCTTGCATATTTTCAATTTGCACTTTGAATTAAATAACTTTAATACAGGCGATTAGATTGGATGCTATAATACTGTGTGGCGGATTTGCAACAAGACTTGAACCTATAACCCTCTTCGTGCCGAAGCCGCTGCTCCCTATAGGTGGAAGGCCTATAGTTGATTATATAGTGCACAACATAATAGATGCCGGAGCCGCTAACATAATATTTTCGACCAACAGCAAGTTCTACGACCAATTCGAGTACTGGCTTAGGCACAAAAAGACGGCAGGTATAGAGAACAAGATAAAGCTTGTGGTAGAGCCGACCACGCATGAGGGCGAGAAGTTCGGGGCCATAAAGGGCATAAACTATACGATAAAGACGGCAAACCTGTCTGAGGACCTGATGATACTTGCCGGAGATAATTTCTACAACTTCAGCCTGGACAGGCTTGTGGACCATTTCAAGAAGAACAGGAAGCCCACCATAGCGCTGCACGACATAAAGGCGAAGGACGAAGCGAGGCGGTTCGGAGTGGTGGAGATGGAAGATGATAAGATCATAGGCTTCGAGGAGAAACCGAAAGATCCCAAGTCAACCCTTGTCAGCACGGGCATATACATATTCCCCAAGGAGATGCTGTCAAAATTCGACAATTACCTTTCGAACGGAGAGAACCCTGACGCGCCTGGATACTTCCTCCAATGGCTCATTAAGGAAGCAGAAGTCAACGGGGTGGTGTACGAGGAGGAATGGTACGACATAGGCACCCTTGACACGTACAAAAAGGTATTCGATGCCCACCTTAAGGGCGGGAAAACAATAAAAGACATCTGAAGCCCAATTCCTTGGATAAGGATATTGTCATAACTGCTCTAGGTCGTTCGACATATCCAATAGCCAGCTAATCCGTTCTGCCGGCCAGGGAGCAAACGAGTCATGTTCAAACCTTAGCATTCTGCCAATTTCCTATTTCGTGAAGAATTTGTATCCATAA
The DNA here is from genome assembly GCA_964561405.1 of Microcaldota archaeon. Lineage (GTDB taxonomy): Archaea > Micrarchaeota > Micrarchaeia > Micrarchaeales > CABMGC01 > JAJZNA01. The sequence continues at coordinate 11,931 of CAZLPL010000004.1, read as the reverse complement.
ACCTCATTTTTGCCAATATTTTTGGGCAGTGTGTCAGTTGAAACGACAAACACCTTGCTGATCGCTGGACCTTACAAGCTGTAATTGGTGCGGCAGTAAAGCATCTCTTTAAGCTCGATGCCAGATATGCCAAGCTCCTCGCTCAGCGAGTAGTATTTTCTCATTATCTTCAGGGTTAGGAACAATTACTGCGACAGTTATGGGAGTATGGACCCAATTGCATTAATTGGTATCAGGGATGCTTGATGGACATTATTGTCAATAGTTATTTGTACAAGATTGCTGCTGCACATTGGGCAATACCTGTACTTTGGAATTGCATGAAGTTGCATTCTATCACGCCCGAATTGTCAGCGCCAAATTAATGGCTTCTGAAAAACTTCTCAGAAGTTCTGGGGTAAGGTAATTTACTACAAGGCTTTTGAATTCCAGCGTCCCCATCCTTCCTGCAATGAGTGCGTGATTTGGAAGGATGCCGCTAAAAACTCTACCCTGAGCGGTAGCAGTCCTTAGCAGGGAAAGGCTCTCCATATTAGATTCTGCAATTAGGAGATCAAAACAATCTGGAGTTTCAGATATGTGGTTAAACATATCCAACAGAAGTCGTGAGTATAGGCTTTTACCTTGATGGTTGTTTGCTATTGTTCCATCAGTTATCTCGGCTATCCTTATAATTTCACCTGTGTCAAGCATTATATTGCGAGCCTCTATTACGGAGATTCCTACTATACTATGTTCACTGCCTATGGTTTCGTACAGCAATCCTATGAGATTTTGTTTGTTTTGTATAAGTTGCTCGGCCTGAGTGCCGTCATATCCGAAGGTTGACAGCAATAGCTTGGTGCTTTCTATTTCATGGCCAGAAAGATCCCTACCGTTTCCATTTAATATTGAAACATGATAGTCGTCTCTGTGTGCAGCTATGCGTCTAGCGAGATCCATCAGGCCAGGTTGGACCGCATGCTCCTCCAGTAAGGTTCCTATTGTAGAACGGTAGGAATCTCTCCTAATTTCACTTAGCTTCCTGTGAAGAGAATTGTAGCCAACATATATGATTTGATGTGAATCGTTAAGAGGTATTTTGGCTTCTACTGTAGCTCCAACTTTTAGCAACTCTGGTTCGAGTATTTCTAGAGCAGAATTGCTTACCACTGTTCTTACAGTAAGCCGCGATACATCGTTAGCAGTTTCTACTCTGTGGATACCCTCACGTATTATGCCCGTAAAGAAAGCGATATGCCCATTATCAGATATTGGGATTATGGCACCAGTTGTAGAAATGCCTCCGCCTATGAATCCTTTAAGTCTGGAGGACGCTACGGGGCATATGCATCCCACAGGACCGAAACTGCTGAAATTAGGTGTGTTATGAAATAATGAATTGATGGCATTACGAGTGTGCAGGCTAGGCATTCAATACATCCGGCAATATTCTCAGCTAATACCATATTTAAATATTCGCATTTATATTGCGAATATCGTATTAATATTGCAGAGGATATGGCAGTTTATACACCTATTCTATTACGAATTACGTAATAATCATAGTTTAGCCAACATGTCCTTGAATAAGGAGACGACCTCTTCAAGGCTTTTCTTTGAAACCCACTCATTTTCAGTATGCTCTGGACCGCCCCTAGGGCCGATGGTAATTACAGGGACTTTTAATAGGTGTGCCAAGACATTCTCATCAGCTACGGATAGGCCATAGCTGAACGTTACGTCTTTGCCAGAGAGTTCATGCGCCAATGACACTATCTTCTTGGTCATTTTGTTATCCTCACTGGTTGCGTATGGTTCTAGATAAGGCGTCTGTCTTTTCTGTATGTATACCCTTGTCTTTGTGCGGGGATTGATTATGCCGGATTTTATGAGGTCTTTTATATAGCGCTCTATATTGCGCTTTACTTTTAAGCTGGTGTTTGGAGGTACAAGATGCATATCCAGATCAAGGCATGCACTATCTGGTACAGATAGACTAGTTGAGCTGCTCTTTATTGACCTTACGAAAATGCTTTCCTTCCCAAGTTTTTTGTGCTTGATTAAAGGTACTCTGTCGATGTTTATGGCAATCTTTGCTGCCTGATCTAAAGCGCTTAGTCCCCTTTCAGGCTCTGCGCCATGTGAGGACAGCCCCACTACTTCAATTGTTATGACACACCTTCCCCTTCTGCCTAGGGTTAGTACATCTATGCCTCCATCATTCTCTTCGGTTACACCTGCTTCGGCAGCTATAGCCACGTTTACATCATCGAACCAGTGTGCATGTTTTTGGACTACAGACCATGCGCCTTCGGATATGTTCTCTTCGTCTACGCAAAACATGAGCTTTACATGGGTTTGGGTATCCTTTGTACTTTCTAATATTGCAGCTACTCCGCCCTTCATATCATGGGCCCCTAGGCCATAAAGCCTGTCTCCAACCGTTTTAAGTGAAAATGGGTTGCTTTTCCATTTGCCATACAGCGGTACAGTATCCATATGGCCGTAGAATAAGATTGACTTAGAACCGCTGCCTTTCTCTGCCAGGATATTGAAGCGGTCTTTTCCTATATAGTCTCTTTTTGTTGTGAAACCATGCTTTTTTAGAAATTCTTCAATAAACAGCCCTATTTTCTTTTCTCCAGGAAAACGGGAATCTACACTTATCAGCTTCCTAAGCAATTCTTCTTCTGACATATTATTACCATTCTTGCTATTTTATGCCCTCTAAGAGCAACAATTGTGAGATGGATTTTACATTATTTTGCAAGGCCGCCGAATTTGGATCCATTGAAGTCCAGCGTTGAGAAGTAATCTCCAGCAGTTTCTGCGCGACGTATCATCATGACTGTGCCGTCCTGCTTCTTCAGGAGCTCTGCACTCCTCAGTTTGCCATTGTAATTGAAGCCCATGGCATGGCCGTGTGCGCCTGCATTGTGTATTGCAATGAGGTCTCCAGTATTTATCTCCGGAAGCATTCTGTCTATCGCAAACTTGTCGTTATTCTCGCATAGGGAGCCTACAACATCATACTTGTGGTCATGCTTTGCATTCTCCTTGCCTAGAACAGTTAGGTGATGGTATGCACCATACATGCCTGGCCTCATTAGGTTGGCCATGCACGCATCCACACCTATGTATTCTTTGTATATATGCTTCTCGTGTATGGCTTTGGTTATAAGGTACCCATAAGGTCCGGTCATGGCCCTGCCGTTTTCCATGAATATCTTCAGCGGCGCAACGCCTTGCTTCACTATCTTATCTTCATAAGCATTCTTCACGTTCTGGCCTAGCACATCATAGTTGACAGGTTTCTGTTCTGGGCGATAAGGTATCCCTATACCGCCACCAAGGTTGACGAACTCAAAGTCTATTTTCAACTTGTTGGATATCTCACGCACCAGATCGAATAGCATATTTGCTGTTTCAGTGAAGGCGTCCGTGTGGAGCTCGTTAGAAACGACCATAGTGTGGAGACCGAAGCGGGTGGATCCTTTTTCCTTCATTATCCTGTACGCTTCGAAAAGCTGGTCCCTTGTAAGCCCATACTTTGACTGTTCAGGATTTCCTATCACATTGCCTTCCATAGTCTTGCGTAGGGGGCCTGGATTGTATCTGAATGATATAAGCTCAGGTATCCCTGCACTCTTCTCAAGGAAGGGTATCAGGGTTATGTCATCCAGGTTTATTATAGCATCAAGATCATAGGCCTTCTTGAACTCCTGGGCAGGAGTGTCATTTGAAGTGAACATTATGTCACTTCCCGGCAGGCCTACCCTTTCTGATATAAGCAATTCTGGTAGAGAGCTGCAGTCAGCCCCGCACCCTTCCTGCCTGAGGATGTCTACGATATATGGATTGGGGCAGGACTTTACTGCGAAGTAGTTCTTGAAGCCCTTTGACCATGCAAATGACTTGTATAGCCTTCTTGCATTTTTCCTTATGGATCTCTCATCGTAGATGTGGAAAGGCGTAGGATACTTTTCCGAGACATGCCTTATTTCATCGAGGTTGAAGAACAGGTCATTGTCATTGTTCATATCAATCATAACCTCAGGTTTGCATTTATGCTTGAAATGGCATCGTCTATGTCATTCTTGTGGCCGAATGCGCTTACACGGATGTAACCCTCTCCGGAAGGGCCAAATCCGGAACCTGGAGTGACTATGACGTGGGCCTCATCAAGGATCTTGTCGAAAAAACTCCAGGAATTGAATCCGGCGGGTATCTTTACCCAAAGATATGGAGCATTAACTCCGCCGAACACCTTGAGGCCCTTTGCCGAAAGGCACTTCTTTATGTTGGATGCGTTGAGTAGATAGCCGTCTATTATGGGTTTGTTTTCACTGATTCCTTTCTCAGATATGGCTACAAGGCCTCCTTCCTGCACTATGTTAGATGCACCGTTGAACATCGTTGTCTGTCTCCTGTTCCATGTTGAGTTCACTTCGCCTGGAGATGAACCCTCAACAGCAAGGGCCTTTGGCACGATGGACCACCCAAGGCGTACACCGGTGAATCCTGTGCTCTTGGAGAAGCTGTTTATTTCTATGGTGCATTCGTACGCGCCTTCGACCTCGTAGATGCTTCTGGGCAGGTCTGGATCTGAAATGAATGAATTGTAGGCTGCATCAAATATTATGACGGCCTTATTCTCCCTTGCATAATCCACGAAACTTTTCAGCTGCGCCTTCGTGGCCACTGCACCTGTCGGGTTGTTTGGGCTGCATAGGTATATCAGGTCTACCTTTTTCTTAGGCGTTGAAGGGAAGAAGCCGTTCTGGTCGGTGCATGGCATGTAAACTATGCCATCGTAGGTGGTTCCCTTTGACACCCCTGTACGCCCAGCTATCACATTGCTGTCAACGTAGACAGGGTATGCAGGATCCTGGACTGCTACAATGCTAGTGCTCGAAAATACTGATTGTATGTTGGCAGCATCGGATTTTGCCCCGTCACTTATGAATACCTCATCCGCAGAGATGCTCATGCCTCTTCTGGAATAGAACTCAGATATGGCCTGCCTCAGCCTAGAATCACCTTGTTCGTCACCGTATCCAGTATATGTAGCGGCATTGCCTAGCTTCTCAACGCCACTGTGCAATCCCGCTACTATAGATCCAGTAAGCGGCTCGGTAGTATTCCCTACCCCCAACTTGAGCAGTTTAACCCCAGGGTGTGAAGCCTGATAGGCCTTTGTTCTCCTGGCGATTTCAGCGAAGAGATAGTTTGCGCCCTTGAATTTTTCAAAATTTTCATTTAGTCTTGCCATGTACATACACAGGTCAGATATAACCTTTGACTTTGAGCATCTCTGCATTGAGCACTGCAGCTCCTGCGGCGCCACGGACAAGATTGTGCCCGAGAACTACGAACTTGTAGTCAAGTATGCTGCATTTCCTGAGGCGCCCCACCACAGATGCCATGCCATTGCAGGTATTGACATCAAGCTTTGGTTGTGGCCTGTTCTCCTGCTCCATATACACGATGGGCTTTTCAGGAGCTGATGGGAGCTTTAAGTCCTTTATCGGCCTGAAACCCTCGAAGGAGGAGAGTATATCCTTCTCGGTAGCCTTCTTTGAGAGCTTTATGCTTACGCATTCCGTGTGGCCGTACCTTACCCCTACACGGTTGCACTGAGCACTTATCCCTATGTCCGCAGCCTTTATACTGCCATGAGATACCTTTCCAAGTATCTTGAGGGGCTCTGTCTCCAGCTTGTCTTCCTCGTCATTTATGAATGGTATCACATTGTCGATTATATCCATTGAAGGGATGCCGGGATAGCCAGCACCGCTCAGTGATTGCATGGTAGTTACCATCACCTTCTCAAGCCCAAAGCTGTCCATTATGGGCTTTAAGGCTATGCACATCTGTATGGTGGAGCAGTTCGGATCGGTGACTATGAATCCATCCCAGCCTCTCGCCTTTTGCTGGGTCTTGATAAGATCAACGTGGTCTGCATTTATTTCAGGTATGAGAAGAGGCACATCGGGATCCATGCGGTGGTTTTTGGCATTGCTGGAAACGGCATAGCCTTCCTTGGCGAAGTTCTCTTCCACTTTTTGGGCTACACTCGAGTCCAGTGCTGAAAGCACTATGTCACAGTCAAGATTCGGGGTGCATTCCTTTACCGTCAGGTCCTTCGCATAGCCAGGCATCTCGGCACTTATATTCCACCTGGAAGACATAACCTCGCCATAGGGCTTGCCCGCAGACTTTTCAGATGCAGCCACTTCTGTGACCTTGAACCATGGGTGATTGCTCAGCATCTGCACTATAGTCTGGCCGACCATCCCGGTCGCTCCCAGTACGCCAACACCTATTTTTGCCATTTTCATCTACCAAAAAATGTCTTGTGAAGCCTCCTAACAGCCTCGTCGGCATATTTCTCCTCCACAACGAAGCCGTCATTTACTTCGGATGTACTAGAAGATATCATCTCTATGTATATGCCTTCAAGTGATGAGAAGAGCCTTACCAGTATGCGGGGCAGGTACACTACACCCTTTCCCACTATAGATACCTTTGCCCGATTGGCCATCACATCTATATGTGCTAGTTTTGAGAGATCCTCTACCAGAGCACCGGTCTTTTGCTTCCCGTCGAGCGTTATCGATATGCTTACTTCTGAAGTCGACACCATGTCAACAGACACGTTGTGCTTGTCGAAGATCTCGAACACTTTGCGCATGAACCCGTGGGACTGGAACATATTCGGGGTAGTTATGTTTATGACCTGTATATTCTTTTTGCAGGCAATGGATGCTACCCTGTTCTTTACGTGGATATCCCTCACCACTATGGTGCCCTTGTGGGTTGGGTTGAAGGTATTCAGTATCCTTACTGGAATGTTCTTGTTTATTGCAGGAAGTATGGTCTTGGGATGCAGAACCTTGGCCCCCAGGAATGCGAGTTCTGACGCCTCAGCATACGATACCATGGCTATGCTCTTGGCAGCCTTAACGACACGCGGATCTGCAGTCATTATGCCGTTGACGTCAGTCCATATCTGTATCTCCTCTGCGTTGGCTGCTGCGCCCATTATTGATGCTGTGTAATCGCTGCCGCCTCTGCCCAGCGTGGTTATGTTGCCTGACTTGTCCTTGCCTATGAATCCAGTTATGACAGGTATGCACCTGCATGCCGCAAGTTTTTTGTGCATTGTCTTATAGGCAGAAGGAAGTGCATCTGCGTCCCCGTAATTCGAGTCTGTGACGAGGCCCAAGTCATACGAATCGAAAGCCCTGGCACCCATGCCCAAGGTGGACATATACCCTGCAACTATCCTTGAGGACATCCTCTCTCCGAAAGACATAACGTTGTCCATCGTCTTCGGGGTAAGCTCTTTTATCATGCGTATGCCGTCCGCGATGGTGCGAAGCTGCCTGACCTCGTTTTCTATGGCATCATTGTCCAGGCCTAGTGCGCCTATTGTTTCATAATGGCGGCGTATTATTGTGTCAAGAATGCTATCGGCGTTTCCCCCGTTGACCGCGCTGTTTGCCAAGGCTATGAGGCTATCAGTGATGCCGGAGAGTGCCGACACCACCACAATGGGGTTTCTGCCCCCTTTTGATTTGACTATGCTTGCAACGTTGCGTATCATATCTGCATTTCCGACGGATGTGCCGCCGAACTTCATTACGATCATTTTATTCTCCTGCAACTTCCGATATTATGTCATCAAGGGTATAAAATCCCTTTCTGTCCTTTATCCATTTGGCAGCAACTAGAGTGCCTTCTGCAAAGCCGCTCCTGCTCCTGGCAGTGTGCTTCAGCTCTATCGTGTCAGCTTCGCCGTCAAATCCCACGACATGCGTTCCGGGAAGATATCCTGCGCGTATGCTTGCTACGTGAAGTTCTTCGGGGTCTATCTTCCGGTCATTTATCCTGTCAAATGCCATCCTTTTCTTCCGGCCAATATTCTTCACTATGATATCACCAAGGAGCTTTGCCGTTGCGCCTGGTGCATCTATCTTTTGGCGATGGTGCATCTCGTATACGAACGGATCGTATTGTTGGAACTTGTCCATGATAATGGCAGCGTCTTTCACCATGCGGAAGAACAGGTTTATGCCTATTGAAAAATTGGGGCTGTACACAAATCCTGAACCGTATTTTTTGATCGCCGCTTTGGCTCTGTCCATGTCCGAGTACCATCCAGTGGTGCCCACAACCATCGCCTTGCCCATGGATGCCACCTTCTCGATATTCCCGATTACGGCATTTGGAGAGGTGAAGTCTATTGCCACATCCACCCCCTCCATTGACTGTTCTGTTACGGATTTGTGGGTTGCGTCAGGATCCGCAGGATCTATTATCGATGCAACCTGCATATCCCGTGCCCTTGCCATGTCAGCTATGGCATGGCCCATCTTTCCATATCCTATGATTGAAATTTTCATATACAGGCCTATTTGTTCGTGAGTTTTAGCTCTTTGTAATTGTGGAGTATGGCTCTGAGTTTCTCTTCCTTCGAGTGTTTCATTTCGCATAGGGGCAGCCTGAATCCCCCGGAAGGCATGCCGGATATGTCCATTGCAGTCTTTATGGGCACTGGATTGGAGTCCATGAACGCGCCTTTGAATATTGGAAGCAGCTTGAAGTGCAGCTCTGTTGCTTTCTTCATATTCCCATAAAGAGCATATGCAACCATCTTGGACACGGATGAAGGCAATAAATTGCTAACCACAGATATCACCCCTGAGCCGCCCAGCGCAAGCAGCGGAAGGGTGATGGCGTCATCGCCGCTGAGCACCCTGAAAGATTTGGGGAGCGTATTTATCACATCGCCTATCTGAATTACGCTGCCTGAAGCTTCCTTCACACCTATGACATTGTCTAGGGAGCTTATCCTGAGCAGAGTGGATGTCTCTATGTTCACCCCAGTCCTCCCTGCTATGTTGTATACTATGATTGGGATATCCGTTGCCTGGCTTACGGCTTCGAAGTGACGGAATATGCCTTCCTGGGAGGGCTTGTTATAGTATGGGGTTACGATCAGAGCGGCGTCGGCACCGAGGTCTGCTGCCTCCTTTGTAAGTGATATTGTATGCTCAGTTGAATTTGTTCCGGTGCCAGGTATTATTGGCACCCTTCCGTTTGCCTCATCTATAACAGCAGATATAACTTTTGTCCTCTCGACGTCCGTAACTGTGGGGGATTCGCCGGTGGTTCCTAGAGGAGTGAGACCTGATATCCCGTTTCTTATCTGGAATCCAACATTCTCCCTCAGACCCTCATAATCAACTTCAAGTTTCTTCCCGAAAGGGGTGACCATCGCAGTTATGCATCCTTTAAGCTCTTTCATGTGTACCATCATTTTGCAGCGGGGGCGTGGTGCGCCCTAAGGCGCTTACTGCAAGCAGGTATGCCATTTTGAAGTATATAAATCTTCGTAGAATTATTGCGAATATCGTATTAGTGGATTTAAGAGGAAAATTGTAGCAACTATTCCTGTTTTTTGACTTAAATTTTACGATTTTAGTAATTATTTAAGCACCATGCTGGTTGATGTGTCAGTGACACCATCTATGTTGCGTATCTTCTCGACAAGTTCGTTGACCTGCTCTATGGAACCGGATTCGACAAAGCAGATTATATCAAAATTTCCGGATATTTCATAGGTGCGGTCTATGCCCAGTTCCATTATGGAGCTGGCAACTTTTGTGGTGGATACGGAACGGGACGTGGCCACCATGACCACAGCCTTGACATCATCCTTGGTGTCGAGAGTGAACCTCTTTATAGAACCGATATCGGTCAGCTTCTTTACCCTTGCCCGAATAGCCCCTTCGGTGAGTCCTATGCGCTTAGCAACTTCCACGAATGCCATCCTGCCATCCTTCTTGAGCAGGGCTATTATCTTGGCGTCTATATCATCCATCATACCTACTGGGAGATCGCATTTTTAGCTTATTAAGTTTTGCAGTTAGGCCCAGAAATTGGTGCACGGTGTGCACACCTTTCCCAAAATAACTAAACCCTGTGTAAATAGTGGGAACTGCAAGAAATGTTTAAATAGCATAGGGGAGAAGATGGAATTATTGTTTTATTAGATGAGAGTATGAGATTTGCAAGGAGAACACCTGAAGCACATGCAACAGAGGTACAAGGGGTGCCGGCTGCGCATCTCGAACAAGCCGCAAGAGGGGTGTAGGCAGAAACGGTAAAAGGCCAAACTGGAATGACAGAGCAAGAAAAGGCATTGACAGTAGGCCACGCGAGAAGAGCTCTTGGATTATTCCGTTGATTTTTATCAGCGGCTTATTTTACAATACAGAAAGCGCCACAGCCCCAGCAACCATTATTCCGAATCCTATTGCTTGGGTCCTGGTGAGCCTGTCCTTGTATATGAAATAGGAAAGGACGGATATGAACAATGGATTGAGCGCAGTGAGGGCACCACCCAATACTACCAGGTTTGAATGCACTGTGAGCGTGAAGAGGGTGTCCCCGGTTCCATCAAATATCCCTGATAAGAGGGCTAGGATTATTGCAATTGGGAATATGCCCTCCAGCTCCTGTATTTTGGTCGTGCTGGCGGTCTTTGAAGGCACAAGTATGAACATTGCAAGTATAAGGATCAGGCCTGCTGCCCTTGACACCATCACCTGGAATGCGTAGGTGCTTGAGCTTATCACTGCCTCCGTTATTATGAGCCAGTATATGAGCCAACAGACATTTGACAGGATTGCAGGTATCAACTTCTTGTTTATCCTGAGCCCTTCGGTGGTTATTATCAGCAGCGCACCTGCGAATATCAGGATTATGCTCGCAGCAGCCATGGTGGAGACGCTCTCTTTAAGCACGAATACCCCAAAGAGGGTGAGCATCGCTGGCTGTATTTCCCCAAGGGCTACTACGCTGGTAAGCTGCTCGGTCTCAAGGGACTTGTAGGCGAGGATGAATCCGGCGCACAGGAATACTCCGGCAAGTATCGAGAGGGCTATCGAGCTTGCACCTGGCCATGATGACCCGGTAATGAGAACCACGGCAGCCATTGGGAGAACCCCCATCAGAAGTACTATAAGTGATGTCAGATAATTCCTGAGGTGCACTAATGCCTTCTTTACTAGGATGTAGGCTAGCGCCCATGACATCATGGCGAAAAGTACCGGTGTTGCTGTTAGGGGATTCAAAATTATCAGCTATGCCACAGAAAGCAGTAGCATATGATCGGATTTTGTGTTATATATGCTTATACCTCGACAGGTCTGCTTGCGCGGAACGGTTGCGCTTATTATTTTGTCACGGATGCCTGTTGAACCCTTTGAATCCCTGGTCGCGCTCTAGGTTCTCCATATGGCCCCTACGGCGCCCTCCTTGAGGAACTTTTCGTACTGCTCCTTTGTTATGGAACCAGAATTCATGAGTGCATCGAGGCGCTTCCTATAAACCTGCCACACATCACCTTGAGTGAAAGCCTGCTTGAGGAAGTCAAAGTATGAGAAAGGGGCCATTACCTGGACGCCCTGCTTTTCAAGATCCCCTTGAGCCTGTCGAACATGAACCTGGCTTCCAGAGGGTGCATGCCGGCTTGGAGCATCGACTCGCCATGCAAGCCCACCCATAAGCCCACTGTTCCCCAAGTTTGTTTCTTGGAGGAAGACCCTTGTGGGAGAAATCTATGGAGGTCTCTTCAGGATGCAAGGTCAACATCAGTAAACACCACTATGTTGCAGGTCTTGTGCTCTAGTATCTGAGCACCCCACCCGGCTTTGTCCCCGGCATAGTACTTCTCTCTGCACGAATATCCCATAGCCCCAAATATGCCTATCATCTTGGTGAAGTTGGAGTGTGGTGGGTCAGTTGCAGCCCTGGAAAAGATGAAGCAGGTAAAGAAAGCCTTCGACCCAAACGGAATACTGAACAGAAGTAAGATATTTGACTAGGTGACATCCTCCCGCGACTGAATGTCGTGGGCTTCCAATGGTGCTTTTTGAT
>CAZLPL010000003.1:0-30020 GCA_964561405.1 Microcaldota archaeon | reverse complement strand
AGTCCATCGCGTTTGACCAGGCTCCGCCATCCCTGCAACACGTACTAATTGCAACCCATATATTTAAAGGTTTAATACCTTTTTAAAAGGATACAATTTTATGCCATTATCTCATATATATAGTTTACTGCATATTTACATCGTATTTTGATGAATACATGGACGCAAAAAACATTGGAAAGGACAGATTTGTAGTCGAAAAGAGCGGGCAGATGAAGGCGGATGTAGTCCTTTACGCTAATGAGCATATGGTGGAAAGGATGGGGCAGGACAAGACGCTGCAGCAGGCAAAAAATGCAGCTACGCTTCCAGGCCTGATAGGCAACGTCATGGTGATGCCTGATGGGCACGAGGGTTACGGATTTCCAATAGGAGGCGTCATGGCCTTCGATTCTGAAAATGGGATAATATCGCCAGGGAGCGTAGGCTTCGACATAAACTGTGGCGTGAGACTTATAAAGACGGACTTGGAGGAAGAGGAACTTAGAAAGAACATACTCGGCCTTTCAGATGCGCTATTCAAGAACATACCTAGCGGGGTTGGAAGCAGGTTGCAGATAGGGCTGACACAGGCAGATCTTGAGAAAGTCGCTACGGAAGGGGCAAGGTATATAGTGGGCAAAGGCTTCGGCATTGAGGATGACATAGAGCATATAGAGGAGGAGGGAGGAATGGACGGTGCTGACTTTTCGAAGGTGAGCAAAGAGGCGAAGTCCAGGGGCCTGCACGAGCTCGGGACGCTTGGCGCTGGGAACCATTTCCTTGAGATACAGAAGGTGGAGGGCATATTTGACAAGAAGATAGCCAAGGCATACGGGCTTTATGAAGGGCAGATGGTGATCATGCTCCACACTGGATCCAGGGGTTTCGGGCACCAGATATGCAGCGACTACCTCAGAACGCTTGTGGAGTACCAGAGAAGGCATGATATAACTCTGATAGATCGTGAACTCAGCTACGCACATATAGGCAGCAGGGAGGCAGGGGATTACCTGGCGGCAATGAAGTGCGCAGTCAATTTCGCTTTCACGAATAGGCAGATAATAACCAATTCCATAAGGAGGAGTTTTGAAGAGACCTTCGGCAGGAGCGTCGATGCGATGGGCATGGACATACTATACGACCTGTCCCATAACATAGCTAAGCTGGAGGAGCATGAGGTTGGAGGCAAGAAGAAGAAGGTGTATGTGCACAGGAAAGGCGCAACCAGGTCATTCTGCAAGGGCAGGGCTGAGGTCCCGAAAAAGTATCGCGATGTGGGGCAGCCGGTGCTTATACCGGGCAGCATGGGCACGGCTAGCTATGTGCTATGCGGCGCCGAAGGTGCTATGAAGGAAACTTTCGGATCTGCATGCCATGGTGCAGGCAGGATTATGTCGCGGCACCAGGCCATACGGGGGATACCTGCGGAAAGGACATTCGAGTCGCTGCGCAGGAAGAACATAGAGATACGCATAAGGACGCGTAGGCTAGTGAGCGAGGAAGCGGAATGGACATACAAGGACATTGATGAGGTGGTGAAGGTAGTTGAAGATACGAACCTCGCAGTTCCAGTATCAAGGAACGTGCCAGTGGCAGTGATCAAGGGATAGGAAATCATGCTAGATGAATTTCAGTGGCCGTTAAAATTGGCCATGGCTGCATCGGCAGTTCATAAACTAGATGCGGCAGAGACAGCGGACACCCTATCAAGATAGTGGTCTGCCATAGGCATGCATACCTTTCCAGAAAGCGCCTTGAGTATGCGCAATGAGTCTTCCAGGTTTCCGGATTTGGCAAGGTACTTTGCCAGATAGTAGAAGAAGTTTGCACTGCCTTGGGCGGACCCAGCTTCCGGGGGCTTCTCCCTTGGAGACAAGGTATCAGAGGCCTCTATGCGAAGGAGCATGTGTGCGTATCGCGACATTTCCTGCGACCCGGGCAATTTGTCAAGCTCCTCTAGGGCAGGGGCGGCATGTAGGTATCTCTTAAGCTTAACATTGCACATGAATTTGAGGTAGGCGTGCTCTGCATCAAGCTGCCCTCCTGAGATTATTTTTAGCACCTTGAACAGGCACCCTTTTGACGCTGAAATAAGGGACATGGCATTGTGCTTGTTCAGATTGGGCTCGTCATTCCTCTTCTCAGCATTGCCATACATGAAGCCGCCCTGGGCATAGTCCACGCTCCGGTACGTGAAATCTGAGAAGAACCTGTAGAAGTGCGATGCACCATACATTAGGAATGGGTCCTTTGATGCCGCAAGTGCGTCGGCATGAACTATCCCAGATTCCCACGCCTTATCAGCGATGGCTTTCCTGATTCCTTCCAGATGCATGTACACTTCGGCAGTTGAATGGATCTGATCTGCATCCCCAGGCCTGGCAAGCCATTCGCAGAGATTGCAGAAGGTGCCGCTTGGTGAGGGAGTAGAGAGGGGGGACGAGCCGCAGCACCTGCATACCAGGCTCGACTGGGCAAGATCCTTGCCGATCGTGCCAAGATATTCCGAGAGCCTGAAAGATTGCATGTTATCATTTCCCTTTGCTTAATATTAATATTACCACTTTACAGCTTCTTCAGCACCACGAACAGGTGCATCTTGTCGTACGGAGCTATGTCTATCTTCTCCATCACCTTGAAAGAGCCCGACACGCTGTCAAGGAACTCCTTGAATACCTCAGACGGATTGCGGGAGACGTCTATGCTCTGCGATTTTATTGCTACATACGCATAGCCCCCCCTCAGTAGGAACTTCGAGTTTGATAGGAGTATCTGGTCCTGATCCCTTGCGGCCACATCCTGATATATCACGTCCACATTGCCGACGTCTTCAGCATATGCATCCGACTTTCGCGCATCCTGCAGGATAGGCAGCATGTTCCCCCTGACTTCGCATATCTTAAGGAGGTCCCTCATGCTGCGCTCAGAAATCTCTATGCAATACACGGCCCCACTACGGCCCACTATGTCACTGACATGACTGCTAGTAGTGCCTGTCGAAGCACCAAGATACAATACTGAAGATGATTCCCTTATGTGCATCTCCTTTAGGCCGTTGAGTATGGATGCGGCGAGCTTGCTGCGGTATGGATTCCATAGGCGATACTGTTCATCCCCGATGTCCACCAAGGATTCCCCGTACACCTTCTTGCCAGGGTAGGCTGACCGCGTAGCCAGCTTTCCGCCAACCTTAAAAACGCCTTCGAAAATAGTCTGTACATCCATTTGACTTCGCCGCTAGCCGCGCTATGTTTATATCATTTTATGAAAAAGATTATATGATAGCATGGCTTCCCAAGACGCTGCGCCAGACAAACTGCTGCTAGGTGCAATGGGTATTGCAAAGGAGGCACAGACGCCAAAGGATGTCATGAGCAGGTTCGGCGAGCTGCTGAAGTCCACATACGGAATAGACCAGGTCATAGTGAAGGATAGGCAGGGGCAGCTTGGCACGGTTGATGAGTTCACGATAAACACAGGCAAGCCTTATGTTGACAACAGCCTGAGCAGCTATTCTACATTCAGCGAGCTCATAAGGTATTACAACGAGGGATTCAAGTGCTGCATGGTACTCCCCATTGCCAAAGAGGGAAAGTCCTTCGGCACCGTTACGCTGCTCTCCAGGAACGACCAGATATTCACGCAAGGGCTTGCAGAGATGCTGTGGGTAGTTTCAGGCCTTGTCAGCGGAGAGGCCAGTGTGAAATTCGAGAAGGACAAAAGCCTTAACCTCGCCAAGTATTTCGATGCTTCATTCAACAGCATGCTGCCACAGCTTCTCGTAGAGCAGAAAGGCGCCATAGTAAAGGCGAACAAAGCGGCAATGAACCAGTTCGATAGGAACCAGAAGGAGCTTGCCAATGAAGGCCTGGAGGACATATTCAATATTTCAAGCGAGGAAATCCACAAGCTCATGGAGGGGACGGCAGTATCAGCATGCGCCAGGGAATCTGGGGATAGAGTGTTCGAGCTTACATCAAACAGGATAAATGACGCATTATCCCATGTGCTTGTCAGGGACGTGAGTCTGATTAGAGAGGCGAAGTCCAAAACATTCCTGATGGACAATTCGGATGCTGAGGTGTTCGTAGTCCTAGACTTGAACGGCAGGATAACTTGGGCAAGCCAGAACATGGAGAGGATGCTGAAAGTGAATAGAGACGTGGTCCTGGGAAAGAGCTTCTTCGATTTCGTTGAGAACCAGCGTGCTGTGAAGGACCAGATCGGCTCTTCGAGAGGAACTTATACAGGCCACGTGTCATTCAACTTCGGGAATGACATAGAGATAGGAGCCAAACTTACGGTCCTGAAGAGCGAGGGGCTCATGTCATGCATAATATCAACGGACTATGACAGGTTCATAAAAGGCCTGGAGAAGAACTTTGACGATCTCGTATCCCTCTCCAACGAGAGTATAATACATATAGACAAGTCAGGATACATACTCTCTTTCAACAAGAGCGCTGAGAGGCTCTTCAGGCTGGGAAAGGATAGCATAGGGACCCAGATATATGCCATATGCGCAGAAAAGGAAAGCCAGGACAGGTTGACTTCGTCCATAGCGATAGCCAGAGCTAACGGATTTATAAGCGACGTATTCGTCAACATGCTGGACCTGTCAGGGTCACAGGGCATACCTTGCCAGCAGACCATAAAAGCGATGACTGATGAGAAAGACGCAGTGGTGGGCTACCTCGTGGTGTCAAGAGAGCTCCTGACGAAGAGGGAACTGGAGCAGGCGCGGGAGGATGGGAATAGGCTGGCCAGGGACGTCGAGAAGCTCAAGACCGAGAGCGAGTTGAAATCGCAGTTCATATACAACATATCGCACGACCTGAAAACACCTATAACAAACATAATGGGATTCTCCAAACTCATGCTTACTGACGACTTTGGACCCCTCACAAAAGAGCAGAGAGACAACATAAGCATAATATACGACGAATCTGAGAGATTCATGCAGCTCGTCAAGCAGATACTGGATGTGGCTAAGCTGTCTTCTGGAATAGTGAAGATGGACTTGCAGACAGTGAAGTTCAAGGACATCGAGGAGAACCCGAGCATAAAATCCCTTGCGGAGGCATGTGCCAACAAAGGTCTGGAGTTCCGCTGGATTGTGGATCAGGAAGTGCCGGGCATAACCGCCGACCCCAACAGGCTAATACAGGTCTTCTCCAACCTGATAAGCAATGCGATAAAGTTCACTGAGAAGGGAAGCATAACGGTGAAGGTGTACAGAAAGGGAAGATCCGTAAGGGTGGACGTGACCGACACAGGCATAGGCATAAGCAGGGAAGATAAGACCAAGATATTCAAGAAGTTCTACCAGCTCAAGAGGGGACTGGTGCAGCAGAAGGGAGCGGGCACCGGGCTGGGGCTCTCCATAGCCAAAGAGGTAGTGAACCTGCACAGGGGAAGCATAGGCCTGGTTTCTGACGTAGGAAAGGGGAGCACATTCTGGTTCACAATACCAATAACCCCGAAAATGAAGAAGAAGACCATGCAGTACAACAAGTCAGAGATACAGGAGCAGCAGCATTAGCTGATATAAGGCATGCAGGGGTTTGTGCTCATGTTCATCGCCTGGTAGTTCTGCAGGGCTGTTGAAAACGTGAACCCCTGGAATATTCCTAGGAAGGTGTAGCTTGTCACTGCCCTGGTAAGCGCATTTATCTGTAGCTGCATTGCGCCCAGGTTGCCTATAGGTATCTGGGCGGTGTATGTGATCTGGTATACGTCTCCCGTGACCTTCTGCGGCACGGATGCAAATATTGCTTTTGGAGACGCCATCGTCACGTTAGCGAAGGTGCTTGGGCCTTTGGGCACTGTGCCATATTTCTGGGCGTATGTAGTATTGTATTGTGAATAGGTGCACTGAGACACAGCCCTCCTGTACAGCTTGTCGTAATTAACCATAAGGATGCCTTCTTCTGACTGGTTTGCATATATTAGAGCCTGCAGGGTCTGATTGGTGACAGGTGCGGTGGTAACTACAGTGGAAGTCGAGGTCTGCGTGCTCGTTGTGTAAACCGTAGTTGGTATGGTTATGGTCGTCTTGCCGAACGATGTGGAGTTGAGGTACTGGAGCACGGCTGGGCTTATGCGAAGGTTGTTGGGAATATATGAAAGGGAGATCATAGCATTATTCGGCGTGCCTGACTTCATAAGCATCTGAAGGTCGGCATATCCCGATCCGTACAGACTTACATTTACAGGAGTGCCCTTCTGCAGCCTTGCCACCTGAATATGCCTTTCTAGTACCGGTATCTTGCTTATGTACACCGTGGAGCTCGAATTTGAAGAAGAAGCAAGGAATACGGAGATTATGCTGCTGTTTACCGGCAGCCTGAAGTTGAAGCTTGAATTTGTTGAGAACTGTATGTCCTTGTTTGATGATACGGTAGGTATGTTTGGAAAGCTGATGAATATGAACAGAAGAACTATTATGACTAGAACTGCAAACACCACTTTTGGATTGGAAAGGTGATGCCTGTAATGACGAGCTGTCTTGAAAGCCATGGTTGCACTCCGCATTTATTATTGAATAAGAAACTTTTAATAAGTGGCAGTACGCAGCACGAAAATATTGGACAAGAAATATATACTTTCGTACGCATGACATATTCAGGCGACCACCATGGATACTGTAGGAGATATAAAACCAGATATAATCGCTATGATAAACGACAAGCAGCAGACTACCTATAGTGAACTCAGGGACTTTGCGGCTTCCATGAATGTTGGAGAAGATGTGCTCAAGAAGGACCTTGAAGAACTAGAGAATGCTAGCGCCATAGCATCCAGAAACAGTGGAGGAATACTAACATATTACATACTTCAGAACGAGCCTGCGCTCAGGCGGATAATGGTAGTTGAAGATGACAAGAACATAAACAAGCTAATGGCACTTACGCTGGGAAAGGGATTTGACATAACACAGATGTACGATGGCAAGGAGGCATTGCAGAGGATAAAGTTCGAGAAGCCAGACCTTGTCATACTGGACCTGATGCTACCAGGGGTCGATGGACTTGAGATATGCCAGACCATAAAGAGGAGTCCCAGCCTGAGCGATATAATAGTAATAATAGTAAGCGCCATGGAAGCGACATCGAGCAGGTTCAAGGGCATAAAGTATGGCGCAGATTATTACATAAGGAAGCCGTTCGACCCGCTGGAAGTCAGGAGCCTTGTGACAATATTTCTAAGGAAGAAGGGAAAGAAGTTCGATCCGCTTGTGGACCTGCCCAATGAAGACAAGATATCAGATGCTGTGGAAAAGGCGGTCAAGAAGGCCGATAGCGAGTATGAGATAGGGAGGATCAGGGTTGACGGGCTTGCACAGTTCGCAAGCAGATTCGGAAACGACTCTGCGATGACCATACTTAGGCTGGCTTCGCAACTTCTTCAGGACAAGGTTAAGGAGAATGGGTCCAAGGCATTCGTGGGCTTCCTTAACGGAGACGATTTCGTAGTCGCAGGGGACAAAGACATCGTGGGTAGGATAATCACAGACCTGAAGTCGGAATTCGGAGCCGTGCTTCCATTCATATACCAAAGTGAGGGATACAAGCCGATAGAGCTTGGAATAGACGACATCTACGGAGCGGAATCGCCCAAGCTGGATCTCGTTTACACTACGATTGAGAAGGACTTCCTGATAGAGAAGAGGAAGGAGATTCTCAGGAGCAAGGGAAACAAAACAGACGTAGGCTCATACACGTACGAAGAGCTTAGAAGGATGCTTGGAAGCGAGGAGTTCGACATTACTATAACAAGGACTGAGGATGGAGTAAGGCTGTCAATAGGAAAAGGAGGTAAGAGGCAGCAGGCTTAGCGCCTCCTTGCCTTTTGACTCTTGGAGCCTTTTGCAGAGGATTTCTTCGCTGGCCCTGAAGCCTTTGACTTGAATCTTGACGCACTTTCTCCAGAAGTGCTTTCCAGCAGTTCCACTATGTGGGCATCGTCATCAGGCCTGTCAGCAGCGCTGTTCAGAAGGGCTTCACTTTCTATTATACCCTTCTCCAGAACCTGATATATCTCCTGCGACTTGTTGAATGATTCCAACTTCTTTGACGGCTTTGCAGCCGGGGCTTTCTTTGTTGCCATTTAAATCAATCCCGAGATATGTTAATGTGCGCAAAGGCTTTATAATCTATGCTGCAAGGAACATCCCCACCCTAAGCTGTAGATCCCCTATGCATCAGTGCAGTCACTGCATCCAGCAGGGTGCGGCGTGAACGAAGGTTATCAGTGTTTTGCAGCTTGCGCAGGCACTAATATGATTGGCTGTGGCTCCCTTTCATCCCAATGCTAAAGCATGTGTGATTTCCCGTTCACAGCATTAAATTCTTCCCGCATATTCATCTGCCTGCGTTTCTTGTTGTAAGCTATTGAGAAGTCGTGTGTCGCATCCCTGATACCCCTTATAAGTAGCATCATCTTGCTATTATTATCAAATCGCCTTGGAACGGGCTTGCCGGGAAGGTAGATTTCCTCAAGCTTCTTTGCAAGGCCGATTGCAGGTATGCTGAGGCCCAGAGATTTGAGCGACTTTGTTGCGGAGTTTAGCTGCTCCGGGCCGCCATCTATTAGGATAAGATCTGGCATCTTGGCCTTTTCCTGTAACAGCCGCCTGTACCTTCTGTACACCACTTCACGCATGCTGGCAAAATCGTCCGCACGCTTTACAGTCTTCATCTTGAATTTCCTGTAGCCGCTTTTGTCTGGCTTTGCATTAACAAACCGCACCATCCCCGAGACTATGTGCTCATTGCCAAGGTTTGATATGTCGAATGACTCTATCACCAAAGGGAGGGCAGGGAGGTTTAGCGCCTCTTGGAGATCCGCAAGCGCGCTGTCGTGGTCCATGTTCACATCTATGTTCTTGTTTGCAAGTGCCAAAAGTTCCTTTTTTTCGCCCTTTACAGGAACAGTTATGCTTACCGGAGCGCCTCTCGTTGACGCAAAGTACTCTTCCAGCGCCGATTTCTCCTCTTCGTCTTGCCAGCATTGCTCGCTAATGATTATTTCACGTGGAAGTATGTTTGTAGAGTAAAATGCCCTGAGGAACTCACGCTCGAAATTTTCCTGGTGGTCGATTTCAAAGTCCTTTTTGCCTAGAAGGACACCGCGCCTGATGCTCATTTGCACAACTATAACGCGCGCCCCAACCTTCTTGAATGCGATAACGTCTTGGTCGTAGTTTCTTTCATGATCAACGATCTGCTTGTTTGAAAGTAGGCCTATGCCATATAGTTGGTTCCTTAGGTTGAGGGCCTGCTCATACCTTACCCCCTTTGATGCCTCCTTCATCTGTTTTGTAAGCAGGTGGGTTACATGTTCCGTCTTCCCTTTGAGGAATAGCTTTGCGCCGTCCACTTGCTTTTGGTACTCTTCCTGCGTGACCTTTCCTATGCATGGAGCTGTACAGATGCCGATATGATAATTCAGGCACTCCCTGCTTGGCAGGTTCCTGCACGTCCTTATCTTGAAGATGCTCACTATGAGTTTTTGGAGCTCCCTGCGCCTTGTTCCATCAGTATATGGGCCAAAGGAGTCCAGTTTTGTCCCTGTCTTTCGCGTTGTGAGTACCCTAGGGAAGTTGTCCTTGGTCAGGGCAATGTATGCGAACGTCTTTGCGTCCTTTAGGTTGATGTTGTATTTTGGCGAGTGCTGCTTGATCATCTTATTCTCAAGTAGCAGAGCCTCAACCTCATTGCACACCACAATATAGTCGATTTTCCTTATCTTTGGGACAAGTTGCTGTGTTTTTATCGCAAGGCGATGGGGATCCTGGAAGTAGTTGGACACGCGATTGCGTAGGTTTTTTGCTTTTCCGCAGTAAAGTATAACGTCATTTTGGTCCTTGAATAGGTATACACCAGGTTCAGTTGGTATCTCTTTTGCGTCGAATTCAGACGGGCTTTTTATCGATAACATGATTGGACCTATTCCATAAATGATTTGAGGAATTTTCCGGTGTACGAGCCTTTTGCCCTGGCTATTTCCTCAGGCGTTCCAGTTGCAACTATCCTCCCCCCACCCATACCACCTTCTGGGCCCAGGTCAACAAGGTAATCACAGCATTTGACCACATCCAGGTTGTGCTCTATTACATAGACAGTGTTTCCCTTTGCCACAAGATTGCTAAGGACACCTATCAGTTTCTTTGTGTCATCAAAGTGAAGTCCAGTAGTTGGCTCGTCAAGCATGTACACCACATGGCCAGATTTATTCTTGCCCAGCTCCCTTGAAATCTTGACCCTTTGGCTTTCCCCTCCGCTGAGGGTCGTGGCGCTCTGGCCAAGTTTGATGTAGCCAAGGCCAACATCAACAAGCGTCTTCAACTTCCTTGAAAGAGGCGGAATGTTTTGGAAGAAAGCGTATGCCTCCTCGACCTCCATGTTGAGCACCTCTGAAATGTTCTTGCCTTTGTATAGGATTCTTAATGTTTCCTTGTTGTACCGCTTGCCATGGCATTCGCTGCATTCTACATAAACGTCAGGTAGGAAGTTCATCTCTATCCTTAGGACGCCATCGCCTTCGCATGTCTCGCACCTTCCCCCAGGCACATTGAATGAAAATCTTCCCTCTTTGAATCCTTTTACCTGTGCGTCCCTAGTTGATGCGAAGAGCTTTCTTATCTCGTCAAATAATTTTGTGTAGGTTGCAGGATTTGACCGTGGAGTCTTGCCTATGGGATCCTGATCTATCACTATCACATTCTCCACGATCTTCGGGACTTCAAAATACATACATTCCCCGATTTTGCTTACCTGTTCCCCAAATTTCTTTTTTAGCAGGGGCATTACAGTCTGATTCATAAGGGTGCTCTTTCCGGATCCTGATACCCCAGTTATGCCGCATAGAACGCCTAATGGCAGGTCAACAGTCACATCCTTGAGGTTGTTCTCCTTTGCTCCCCTTAGCTTGATGAAGTTTATCGGCGCACGCCTCGATTTTGGAACTTCTATTTGAAGATCTTTTGAGAGATACCTCCCGGTCAGGCTGTTCTTGTTTGCCATTATCTCAGCTGCAGTTCCCTGCGCGATTATGTGCCCGCCATGCACCCCCGCCCCAGGGCCCATATCAATGATATAATCGGCGGCTAAAATGGTATCAAGGTCGTGCTCTACAACTACAAGGGTGTTTCCAATGTTCCTAAGGCCCTGAAGAGTGTGTATCAGCTTCTCATTGTCCCTTTGGTGAAGCCCGATGCTTGGTTCGTCAAGGATATAGAGGACGCCCATAAGGTTGCTTCCTATCTGTGTCGCAAGCCTGATCCTTTGGGACTCTCCGCCAGATATGGTCCTTGCGCTCCTTGACAAAGATAGATATCCGAGTCCCACATTTTTGAGGAATGTGAGCCTCTCGTTTATCTCCTTGAGCACCTGGGTTGCAATTACTAGGTCCTTGTCTTGAAGCTTTGAGGAGAGAGTTCCAAAGAATTCGACCGCCTCATCGACACTAAGGTCTGTGGCATCAATTATGCTTTTACCTTCTATCTTGACAGCGAGGACTACGGGCTGTAGCTTCTTGCCCATGCAGGTCTTGCATAGTTCAGATTTCATGAACTTTTCTATCTCCCCTTTCCTCCACTCACTTTTGGTTTCGCTGTAAAGGCGCATTGTCTGCGGAATCACCCCCTCAAACCCTCTAGAGGAATGCGAATGCCACCTTTTGCCTTCAGGCTCGGGCTCCTTGTCGCCGTAAAGTAGAACGTCCAGCTGCTTCTTTGTCATCTTGTTTATAGGAGTCCACACGTCAAATCCGTATCTTTTGCCTGCAGCTGCGATCTGCTGAGCCCTCCATGCGAGATCAAACTTGCCATAGATGGCTATGGCTCCGGACATGATGGAATTGGATTTGTCCGGTATCAAAAGGTCTACTGATATTTCTGTTATCTCGCCAAGTCCGTGGCAGTTTGGGCAGGCTCCGAACGGGCTGTTGAACGAAAACATCCTGGGCTCAAGGCTTTCGAATACTATTTCTGGATGGTTTGGGCAGGCTCCGAAGGTGCTATAAGTAGTCTCGTTGGAGAACCTGTCCAATTCCTTCTTTTTGTCCTTTTCCTCCTTGCTGCTTATAACTATCATTTTGCCTTTTCCAACAAGCAATGCCTGCTCGACAGCTTCAGATATCCTTGATCGTTCCTCATCGTTGATTTTGACAGTGTCTATTACGACCTCTATCCAGTGTTTTTCATATCTTGCAAGCTTAGCCTCATTCCTTGCGCTATCTGAAGCGTATATTTTTTGATCTACCCTGATTTTTGAGAAGCCTTGCTTTTTCAAATCTTCAATTACCTGTTCGTGCGTGCCCTTCTGCCCCCGTAGTATTGGGGCAAGGAATACGAGGCTTTGCCCTTTTGACGACATTATCAGGTTTGTGATGTTTTCTGCGCTCTGCGGCCTGATTGAGCTGTTGCACTTGGGACAATGGTGCGTGCCTATCCTGGCATAGAGAAGCCTTAGGTAGTCATAGATCTCAGTTACCGTGCCCACAGTAGAGCGTGGGTTCTTGTTGGTAGTTTTTTGCTCGATGCTAATTGCAGGGGACAGGCCCTCTATGCTGTCCACATCAGGCTTGTCCATTAAACCCAAGAACTGCCTTGCATATGCAGATAGGCTTTCTACATATCTTCTTTGCCCTTCGGCGTATATGGTATCAAATGCAAGAGTAGATTTCCCCGATCCTGAAAGCCCGGTTATGACTATGAGTTTATTCCTGGGCAACTCCACATCTATGTTTTTGAGGTTGTGCTGCCTTGCCCCTTTTACAAATATGCTATCTCTCATTTTTTCACCCTCGAAGCCGCCCTTTTCATGTCCTCTATACGATCGCGCATCTCTATGGCCTTCTCGAAATTCAATTCCTCTGCATAGCGTTTCATTTCCGCGTCCATCTTGACAAGTTCCTTTTGAATGTCGGACTTGGACAGGTGCTTGGTTCCCTTCAGGTCTCGCGCCTTTTCTCCGATTTTCTTGATTATTGTCTTTGGGATTATCCCGTATTTCTTATTATATAGAATTTGGGCTGCCCTTCTGCCTTCGGTTATGCTTACAGCGTCCCTTATCGAGTCGGTCATTACATCGGCAAATAGGATCACCCGCCCATCAACGTTCCTTGCTGCCCTTCCGATTGTCTGTATGAGGCTCCTTGTATCCCTCAGGAATCCTTCCTTGTCTGCGTCAAGAATAAATATCGTGCCAACTTCGGGTATGTCTAACCCTTCCCTAAGGAGGTTTATTCCGACCAAAATATCGAATTCCCCGGTTCTTAGCTGCCTGATGAGCTCTATTCTGTCAAGGCTTTCTATCTCGCTATGGAGGTACCTTACTTTGAAGCCCTGTTTTGAAAGGAAATCGGTTAGGTCTTCAGCACTCTTTTTTGTGAGGGTGGTGATTAATACTCTATTCCCAGCGGCTATTGTCTGTTTTGCCTGCTCCATGAGGTATTTCATCTGCCCCTCCATCGGCCTCACCTCCACCGCAGGGTCTAAAAGCCCGGTAGGGCGCGTGATTAGCTCCACCTCTTTCGAGCTGTGTTCAAGCTCATATTGTGCAGGAGTAGCCGATACGAAAAGGGTGGTGCCCATCTTTGCCTCGAATTCCTCGAATTTGAGTGGGCGGTTGTCGTATGCGCTTGGAAGGCGGAACCCGAAGTCTATCAGGTTCTTCTTTCGCATATAGTCACCGTTGTACATGGCCCTTGACTGCGGAATTGTCTGGTGGCTTTCATCTATTATAAGAAGGAAATCCTTGGGAAAATAGTCTATAAGCACATGGGGAGGCTGGCCTTGGGTGCGGCCATCGAAATGCCTGCTGTAATTCTCTATTCCGCTCGTATATCCCATCTCCTTTATCATTTCGAGGTCGTACTTAACCCTCTTCTCAAGTCGCTGAGCTTCGAGTTCTGGGAGCTCTAGGAGCCGCTCCCCTAACTCCTTGCGTATGGTCTGGAATGCCGCCTCCTGTTTTTCTGGAGGCACAACGAACTGCCTTGCTGGATATACTACTATGTCATCTATTTTTGATATCAGGTCGCCTGTTATGGAGTCGATCTCTTTTATAGCCTTTATTTTATCATCTTCAAGCTCTATCCTTACAACGTTGTTTTCATACGCGGGGATTACATCTATGGTATCTCCCCTTACCCTGAACCTCCCGGGCTCAAGGGCCTGGTCGTTCCTTTGATATTGTATCTCTACAAGAGAGATTAGTAGTTTTTGCCTCGAGATCTTGGTTCCTGGCCTAAGCGCCAGTGACATGTTTCTGAAATCATCAGGGTTCCCAATGCCATATATGCAGCTTATGCTTGCAACAACTATTGTGTCATTCCTGCTCACAAGGCTAGAGACTGCGTGCAGCCTCATCTTCTCTATCTGCTCGTTTACAGCAGAATCCTTCTCTATGTAGAGATCCTTAGTAGGAATGTACGACTCGGGTTGATAGTAGTCATAGTAAGAGACGAAGTACTCGACCCTGTTTAGCGGGAATAGTTCAACAAGTTCGGTGTAGAGTTGGGCTGCAAGCGTCTTGTTGTGCGCAATTATGAGCGTTGGCTTTTGTAGACGCTGTATAACATTTGCCATTACAAAAGTCTTTCCACTGCCAGTTATGCCTAAAAGAGTCTGCCTCTGAGAACCTTTGAAACCTCCCACTATCTCCTCTATCGCCCGCGCCTGGCCTGGGGAGGGTTTATACTGAGACCTGAGAGTAAACTTCATTAAATCGCCAAATAGGGCTTGCCTTCCTATATTGGCTTTAATGTTTTTATAACCAGCTATAAATACCTGACCATCCCATGGAAACTGTGGATGGCACTATTCCAGCCTTATTTCTACTCTCTTGCTGTGAGCTCCCTGGTTCTTGTATGAATTCATCACTATCTTTCCGACTTCTTTTGAATTGAGAACGTGGAGGCCGCCGTCCATTTGCATGTCGAGACCCTCAACTTCGACTACCCTGACAGTGCTTAGCCGCTTGATAAGCCCCACCCCAGGTTCGGTCCTTACAAGGCTCGGCATTGCGAGAGCCTGGGCCTGGGTTAATTCCTTGACGATTATCCTTCTTCCCCGCAATATGTCATCATTAGTCTCGTCTATTATCTTCTGGGCCATATCTTTGTTGAGATCAGGCATGTCGAAATCCATTCTTGCACGATCCGCATAAATTTGGCTTCCTGTAATGATACCTCCATTTGAATATGACTTTATCACTATCCCATCCAAGATGTGAATTGCTGTGTGATGGCGCATGTATGCATATCTCTTATCCCAATCAATTACACCGTGGATCTTGTCCCCAATCTTTAGCGCTGAGGAATTTTCAATGGTGTGAATAACATCCTCCCCGTCCTTCTTTGCATCGCTTACTACAAACTCGCTGCTGCCTGAAATAAGCCTGCCGGTGTCATTTGGTTGGCCGCCACCTGTAGGATAAAATGCCGTCTTGTCGAGATACACTTTATTTCCATCTATCCTTGTCACAATGGCATCAAATTCCTTTAGGTACATGTCTTTAAGGTAGAGCTTATCCGTCATAAAAATCAACTGGCATTAACGCTTATCAATATGTATTTAATGGTTAAAAATAAATGGTTATCTGTAGTCCCATCGTCTAGCGGCCAAGGACCGCGGGCTTTGGACCCGCGTACGCCAGTTCGAATCTGGCTGGGACTATAGCTACTGTAGATCATTCAGGTACTTCATGCCGGGCTTCTGGCCCCATTTTTGGAGTATAGCGTTGGGTCATTCATTTCCGCTATGGCATGTATCAGGCCAGCGTGGGGAAAGAGCTGGGGGAAGTTGCCCCTAGGCTCCATAGTCTTGTAATCCACGTGCTCCGAGAATAGCATGAAATCATTGGCAAACTTCTTGGTTTCTTCCATTATCTTTTCCGCTTTTTCAATGTTACCCATTCTCAGATATACACGAATAAGCCAGAAGCTTGATAGGGTGAACGGGTGCGCAGCATTGCCCATGAAATCTGACTTATACCTTAGCAGCAACCCATTCCCTATCAGCAAATCCTTCTCTATCTTCTTAAGAGTAGAAATGAACAGGGGATCATTGGCATCTATAAAATCGTATATGGGTAGAGTAAGCAAAGACAGGTCAACTTCCTTGGATCCGTAATACTGGACAAAGCTGTTTTCCTCTTTTGAAAAGCCGTTTGACATTATGCTATGTCGCATTGAATCGGCAAGTTTTCTCCATTCTGTAGCGGCACTGGACTGGTTTATAGAATCCGCAAGCCTCGCTGCCCTGTCAATGGCTACCCACTGCATCACTTTTGTGTGGACGAAGTGCCTTAGCATGTTCCTCTCCTCCCATATATTTGCGCTTTCCATATCCCATGACTTGCTGATCCACTTTACAACGGATTCGATGAGTATCCAGTTCTCTATTATATAGCTCTTTTCGCCGGTCACGCCAAGGTACATGTACAGTGCGTTCATGAAGGCCCCTTCTGTGTCCATCTGCACCTGCATGTATGCACTGTTACCTATGTACACCGGCCTGGAGCCCTTATTCCCGCTCAGCCAGCCTATGCTCTCCTCAGGTGGAGGGGCGGTGCCGTCTATAGAATATAGCGGATGGTCGAAGCTTTTGGACGACGGATCCATGACGCTCATCATGAAATCAAGTATCCTCTTGGCCTTGGACCGGTACCCTGCACACATCAAGGCCTCAGCTGCATAAGACGCATCCCTCACCCACATATACCTGTAATCCCAGTTCCTGCTCTCGCCCACTATCTCTGGGAGACCGGCGGTGGGTCCGGCAATTATGGCGCCTGAAGGCGCGTACATTAGGCCTAGCGTCACAAGTATGGATAGGTTGTACATTTCCTGGAACTTGGGGACCTTCTTTGACGGCATAAGCTGCTCCCTCCAATAGTTCACAATGTTATTGAGTGAATCGTACGGGTCCGGAAATACAAATCCCTTGTTGCTGAAAAGCCCATATCGCAGATCCCTTGAATACATGGCAAACATGTAGCCGCGGCCCGGGCCTATCCTTAATATGTCATCCTCAAGCACGGAGTATTTGCAATCCATGCTTATCTCTATCCCCTCATTGGAGCTGCCATTTCTGAAGACCAGCCCCCCTTCGGTGTGCTCCAAGGAAGGTATTATCATACCGTAATTGAACATGGGTTTTATTTCCGCTAGAAAGGGTATCTCAGACTCGAATATACGTATTATGGCAGGCAGGCCCAATGGCATGAAATCTTTCACAGAGAGCTTGCCTTCAGAAGTGCTAAACGTGTTTTCCACAACAAGGGTGTCTTTTATATACTTAGTATCCAGCGAGTAATTGCCCTCGGGCCTCACTGAGAAGTAGCCTCCAGTGGTGCTATCGAGTAGTTTTGTGAATATTGAAGGTGAATCGAACTTGGGGCATGGGAACCAGTCTATGCTTCCGCCAAGTTCCAGTGACGAGGTTACGCCGTTGGACAAGAAGACATACTTTCGTTCGTTCGAGGTAGGCAAGTATATCAGCTTAACATTGATTTCTACTGGATTCAAATTTTTAAACCTTAAGTAGCCTTCATGCCATGAAGGACTCATCTATTTTTATATGCTCCAATAGATAATGACTAAATTTTAGCCATACCCTGCAAAAAACTTTGAAGGGTCGGGCGGGATAGAAACATACTAGAGTTGCATGCAATAGGCCTTGAAACAAGGCAGGATTTGGGGGCATGGCGATTTCTGCCACGAGCATGGCCGGCAGCAGACATGGAAATGGCATAATACTTTTTAAATACAGCATGGTTAGATTATGTGATGATGAGACGAGGTATTTCTGATCTGTGATGAAAAAGAGAGTCTCTGATTTAATATGACCTTGCGAAGTTGGCCACATGCTTTGCTTGCTTGCCGCAGTATATGCACCTATCTCCCACAGTAGGGTGCTCTACGGGCAGATTAGTTATCTTTGTCCCGTTCTCTTCCTTCATCTTCAACTCACACGCTGCGTCACCGCACCAAGGCGAAGTTATTATACCACCCTTCTCCTTTAGTACCTTCTTGAATTCATCGAGGCTGTTGGCCACATGTATCATGGACGCCATGGCCTCCTTGGCTTTTTTGTACATATCGGCATGCATCCTTTCCAGCTCCACCTCTACGGATTTGGACAGGGCCGCCACTTTGACCTGCATCTTCTCCCCAGTATCGCGCCTGACAATAACAACAGAATTAACCGCTATGTCCTTTTCGCCAATCTCTATGCGCATAGGGACTCCCTTTAGTTCCCATTCGTTAAACTTGAATCCTGGAGAATACTCGGATCTGTCATCCAGTCTTGTCCTGAACTTTTCCCTCAGTTCTTCGTACAGCTTTGACGCATGCTTGTTTACAAGCTCCTGGTTGTCCTTGCGGTATATTGGCACTATGACTATCTGGATGTAGGCCACTCTTGGAGGCACTACAAGCCCTTTGTCATCCCCATGCGTAGCAACCATTATGCCTAACACCCTAGTTGTTATGGCATAAGTGGTCTGCCATGCATACTCGATCTTCTCATTCTTGTCCAGAAACTTTATGTCAAAAGCCTTTGAGAAGTTCTGGCCGTCAAAATGATGGTCTGGACCCTGTATTGCCCATCCATCCGGCATTATGTGCTCAATGCTGTACGTCTCAACAGCGCCAGCGAATTTCTCAGTTTCGCTCTTCTTCCCCACTATGCCAGGCAAGGCCAAGTAATTCTGCAGTGTGTCAAGGTATATGCTTATTATCCTCTCGCGCTCTGCTATTGCCTCCTCCTTTGTGGCGAAGGCGCTGTGGCCTTCATTCCACAGGAATTCCCTGGAGCGTATGAAAGGGGTAGGGTGTTTGAACTCCCACCTGAGTACGCTGTTCCACTGATTGTAACGCAATGGAAGATCCCTCCATGAACGTATCCACTTTGAATAGCTAGAGTACATGATGGCTTCTGAAGTAGGCCTTATAGCAAGCTTCTGATCAAGTTCTGTGTTGCCAGTATGGGTTACCCAGGCCACCTCAGGTATGAATCCCTTTAAGTGATCCTGTTCCTTCTGCAGAAGTTTCTCAGGGATTAACATGGGAAAATATGAGTTCTCCACACCGTCCTTCTTGAATGCCCTATCCACTGCCTCTGTGATCAGTTGCCAGGTACCATATGCATGAGGCTTAAAAACTATGCATCCAGAGACATCGCTGTAGTCTATGAAACCTGACCTTGTGATAACCTGCACATACCAGTCTGAGAAATTCTCGGATTTCTTTGCCTCTACGCGCAGGACTTTGTCATCAGCCATAAAGATCCCATAATAATATATTATCAACCGCTTTAAACCTTTCGTGCCCGCCCACACTAGTACGGGCCATATGCAAATTACACATGCAACGCCCGCGTGAGCGTAGAAGCCCGAGCAATGCATGCCTATCTGCCCTTATGTCAATTATACCTGTAGTTATCCCATTCCTTTTGGCTTCTGAAAGTGCTGCGCTTTTTGCACTCCAGCCCCCTCGACCTGCCACATTCGAATTTCTGTAGGAAATGAATACCATTAGGTCTGCGGAACATGCGATAGAAACGACCACTGCAAGCACATCGTTCTCCCCGAATGTTACCTGACCCATATTCGCAATGGCATCATTTTCGTTGACTATCATTATGGTGTTCTCGCGTGTTGCAGTGGCGATAGACTCTGAAAATCGTATGCTGTGCTCTGCAGATACGAAGTTATCCCTGGTGACCAGCAGCTGGCCCACGCTAATTCCGTATTGGCCAAACAGGGAGGTGTATTCCGACATCAGCATATGCTGGCCGCGGGCTGACGCTATTAGAGTACTGAGAGTACTGTCGCCATGTTCCCACCCATGGCCATTGCCCCTGATGCTACAAGGATAACCTCTTTGCCGTGGCGCCACATGCAGGCTATATCTGAGACCAGGCATTGTAGGATTCCCCTGTTAAGCGTTCTACGCTCATCGAATATGCTGCTTGTGCCTACTTTAACTACTATGCGGTTTGAATGAGTCATAACTATTCCCCTCTTTCAGATTGTGACTGGCATACATTGCCCATGAGCTGCAGCACATTTTTTCCAAATTTTGTAAGTCTTACCTGGTCATCGTATTCCATAAGGCCAAGCCTTAGCAATACACGTGAATTCAGCTTGGCAGTGGATAGTGGCACGGAATGCAACCTGCTGAAATTTGCGAGGAATTGGGTGATGCACGTGCTAGATACGGCAACAGTAGAGGCACATGAGAGAAGGGCTAGTTGGTTCTTGTTAAGCGCACGTACTAGTAGCCTTTCCCAGTTCGCTTGGTTGATGGTTGGCGGGACATCGCTCTCACTTGTTTTGGATATACACTTTCAGATTGATTCTGTGCATTATCAGATATATATTGGTTTTGGGCAGGTCTGCCTGCCTGGTCATCCCTGGAATACTGAACGCAGTATTAGTGATGTGTTCCTCTTTTCCTTGAGCCTTCTCATGGAGTACTCGAGCCAATTCTCACCGAACGGGAGGTATATGTAGAGGCTCTTTCCTTCCTTGACCATTCTCATGGCAAGACTTGGACGTATGCCTTTCAGCATTCCGAACATTACGTTTTTATTGCGCCTTTTAAGATATCTGGCAGCGACCTCAAGAATTTTGTCATCGTGAGTTGCTATCATGAACGACCCCGCATGCAGAAAGAGAAAGCGCATGCACTCCAGGTAGTTGCGGTCCACATCACCCCTAGAATTATAGGTTTTCTGCCCACGATCCTCGTATGCACCCTTCACGAGGCGGATGGCTCCGCCTTTTTTCACAATGGCCTTTATATCGTGCATGCTGCGTCTTAACTTTGATTGTATGCAGATCCCTACATTTTTATTGCGTTTCAGCGTGATAAGGTATGCCTTTATCGTATCATCCACATATTGGTAGTCTTCCATATCAAGCCACACGAATATGCCTGCATGGCGGGCATGTTTAACTATGGAAACATAATTTTGTAGGAAGAGGCCAAAGCCTATTGACAACCCTATCTGCGTCGGCTTTAGCGCTATGCATCCGGAGATGTTTCCGGACTTCATTAGCTTTATCAGCTTGACATACTTTTTCACCGTTTTCGTGACCTTCGGTTTTTCCGAGATGTCCTCGCCGAGGTAATTTATCATTACGTCCTCGCCTGAGAGGTTTATGCGTCTTGCCTCTGAGATGGCATCATCAAGATTTACCCCGGCTATCCATCTTTTTGCTACAGCCAGGCCTATCCTTCCAGCTACACCCATCCCAATACCCACCCATTATGACGTTAACTATAGTAGAATTTGTAAACGTATAAAAAGCAGTAGCTACATACCACTATACACAGGGGTTGTAGCGTAACTTGGCAGCGCAGCAGGCTCCAGATATTTAATAAAAGAAAAGATTGAGCCGTTTGGCGATGACTGGAATTTGGAGCTAAGATTTTTGTGAATTGGCGTAACCTGCGAGTCGGGGTTCAAATCCCCGCAACCCCAAGTTTTTCATATTCTTACGCAGGATTATTGCAGTGGGTCATAATATGTCTGGGCCATGGATTATAGCAGGATAATGGCTGAACTAAAAGCATTATCAAACGCCATAACCTGGAGGGAATGGCTAGATTCGGGATAACCCCCAGTAATGCACTAGGCATCACTGTTGTTGCATTGCGAAATCTGGCAAAGGGCATTGGCAAAGACCACGAACTGGCGCTAAGATTATGGGACTGTAAAATCCACGAAGCCAGGATCTTGGCCAGGATGGTTGACAATCCTAAGAAGGTAACGGCTAGCAGATGTACGGGCGGGTAGATCATTTGATTCGTGGGATTTATGTGACCAATGCTGCGGCAACCTTTTCGATAAGACGCGCTTCGCATACAAAAGGGCAGTAGAATGGTCAGGCTCGGACAAGGAATTCGTAAGGCGTGCAGGTTACACCATGATGATAGCAGAGCTGGCTGTAGATGAGAAGGATGCAAAAGATGAGCAATTCATAGCGTTTCTTCCAATCATAAAGGAAGGGACTGGAGACGAGAGAAATTTCGTGAAGAAAGCAGTGAACTGGTCTTTGAGGCAGATAGGAAAAGGGGATAGAAGGCTGGATAGACTTGTAATAGGTATAGCAAATGAGATACAGATTATGGATTCTAAAAGCGCAAAGTGGATAGCTAACGATGCATTAAGGGAATTGAATGTGAAAAAGTTCTGAGATTGTAATTACATGGAACTGGCGCCGCAACATACCCTATGCAAACATGGCATGGGAGCCAGGCACGGCACCGCTTAGGAGCTGGAAGGAGGCATGAAGGAATTGCGATAAAAAGAATAAATGCCAAGGTAATAGAGAAAAAATATGATGCGAAAGTAATACCTTTAAATGAAATGTTAGGTAGCATTAAAATTGACATTGAGGGTGGAGAGGAAGGAATGGTGATGGAATACCATTTTCCTCATTATTGGAAAGTTCTCGGAAGACCTAATAGGCATTGTTCTGTTCAAAGGTTGGAACGTAGAAAGTTCATTAGCAACAGATTAAAGTTAGGGTATGTGAGAGATTAGGTGGTGCCGAATGCGACAAGAGGATTTAGATGCCGAGTTTGTTGACAGTACCTGGATTTTACCTTTTCAACAATCACGTCAGAGAAGCCACGATTCCTGTCCCTCTGTCTCGCAACGTTTGTCAGCCTTGGAGCTAAAAGCCCGGACAGCTACCTGACATTAGAAGAAGATGCAAAGTGTATGGTGCCGCGCATTAGCCAGGTGCGGACGATTTTCTTTTGGGACATGGCAGCTTCAACATCGTATTTGGTTGTAGCAGGGGCGGCTGCGCAGGCCTATGGCCCACAATGCTGCCATGTAGTCCTGGACCTGAATGGTGCCAAGCGAATGCACGGCTTCCTGAGGCACTGTGCCCGGAGCGCCACATATGCGTTGTCAGATCATCCTGTATCTCACTATCTCGTCAGCTTCCAAAGCAGTCACTACCTTTGGATTATCACATAGCTCGTTATAAAAACTTTTTGATGCCACTTTATGCATGGGTGGAGCATTGGAAGATGTACAGTTTTATGTTAGCACAAAGGCACTCATTACGGACAGGAGGGGCAGGGTTCTCCTGTTGAGGAAGGTGCCGCGCAGGAAGTCGGACAGATGGAAACTCTTTTGGGACCTTCCAGGCGGAAAGACACAAGGACTTGGATTGAAGGAGACACTCGTAAGGGAGGTAGAGGAAGAGATAGGCATAGCGAATATTAAGATAGTCAGGCTCCACGACGCAGCTATTGCCAATTTTAAGATCCATGGCGGGAAGGACGGATTGCTTATGCTGCTTTATAGATGCGAAGTGCCTGATGAATCCAAGATAAGGCTGAGCGAAGAACACGATGCTTACAGGTGGGTTGGCAAGGAAGAAGCAATGAGGCTTCTCTCAGTTATGCTGCCAGAGGACTGCATCCACAGGCTGTGAGGTTGGTTGACCGAAACAAATGTGAATCAATATATACCGCTTTTGCAGTTTGTATGGCATGGACAAGATTTCGATTCTTCTCCTTGCAGTAGTTGCCCTGAGCCTTATGACACTTGTGGTGCTGATATTCGGAGGAGGCATGATAGGCCTGGCCGGGAATTCGATGCAGCATGGAACTTCGGCCGCATCATACTGCACTGGAGGCCCTTGCCCTTCGGGAGGTGAAGAAGGCTTTGCATCAAAATCTGACATGCATTGAAGTGGCACACTTCATGCCCTTAAGCTGCTTTTTAATCATATCTGCTGCAGACAGTTATTATGGAATGGCACAGCAACAAGACGGCAGCCGGATATATGGTCCTATTGTCTGTAGCAGCATTGCTTGTCTTGGTGATGGCTTCGCAGCTCAACTACGTTGGCTACAGCTTTCAGCATAATTTCATAAGCGACCTTGGAGTCGGAAGCACTGCAGGGATATTCAATGCTGGAGCTTTTGCATCCGGCGCCATGCTTTGCGTGGCAGCGCTGCTTGCGAGGAGGTCAAAGGCAGGAATGGCTTCCTCGGTTGGCATGGTCATTGCAGGAATAGGGCTTGCTGGGGTGGGATTATATCCCGAGACCACGGGGATGGCACATGCCTTGTTTGCAGCTATGGCTTTTGGAATGTCTATAGTGCTGGAGATAGCCTTTTACAAAGTATACAGAGGCACCCTCTCGTATTATTCTCTGATATCTGGACTTGTTGGAGCGGCTGCATTGGTGGCAATGGTCGGCATGGCATCGATGCCAGTATTAATTACTTTAGTGGGGGAGGGGGGCTTGGAGGAGGCGCTATTCTATATAGACATGGCGTGGTACTCCGTATTAGGCATATCGCTTTGCGTGGGCTTGCTATGAATATGCAGCTAGAAGTGAAATTTAGCCATACACTCCATGTTTATGGATGGATTCTTGTACACAAGGTATAAATAGGAGGATTTACCACTTACCGATTGGATTCTGAATAGAAATGCGTAATGGAATGCGTCCGATAGGGATCTAAGTTGTCCGGGGAACAAACTTACAATTATTATGGGCATGAGTCCTACCTCCTAGACAAGGAGATGAGGACAGTTCTGGCTAGCATAGATGCCGGAGACCAGATAACACACATGGCAAGGCAGATGAGAAGGAGCCTGGATGTGATATTCCCTTCAGTGATAATAACTACACTCAATAAGTTAATCATAGTGGACAGGAGCCTCTTGGGCATCAAGTCCCACATAATGTCAATACCTTACAAGGACATATCTGGAGTCAGGATAACCCATGGCATGATCGTGTCTTCACTCTTCCTTAATGTGAAGGGAGGTGCGAACGGCAGCTCGAGGCTGGATAGGGGCAGGGGTGAGATAAGGGCACTTGACACAAGGGATGCGGATATACTTTTCACGCAGCTCGATGCAATAATAGCAAAACGCAAGAGTTCCGATGTTGAAGCTGCCATGGCAAGAAACGGAAACGGCACAGTGAGCATATCCAGCAGCGTAGGCGCAGGACAGGAAGTGGGAACGGCAATACTGAACAGGATCAGGGAGAGCGGATACCACACATTGGTGAAGGAAACCTACAAGACATTCGGTACGCTGAAGAGAGTGCTGAATGAGACCCCGACAGTACAGAAGGCGGTGATGGGCAAGGTAATGAAAGTCTCTGAAAGCATCACTTCGGCAAAGACCAATGCCAAGAGGTCCGCAAAGGCGCGCCAAATAACCGCAGAAGACCTCATAATATTCCGCGCCAGGAAAGGCCGTGGAGGGAGGGCTATGGTGAAGTTCGGGTCTTTAGTGAAGAGGCTCTCTAATGAGGAGCAGGTAGGCGAGGTGGCAGATGATGAGTAAGATCACACACTTAAGGGAATTAAATGGCACTGCAATTGCGCATCATGCAGCTAGGGTTAACCCGGATGTTGCAAGGAGAATAGGGCCAAGCAGCAGGACAGCCAGGGAGGTGTTTGCAGATGCGCGCAGGTTAATTGCAGGTGAGGACACTTCGTCAGGCATCCTTGACATGCTCGGCATCAGAAGGACGAGAATTGAGCATGGTCGCTTGGTGGATATGTTTAAGGAGATTGCACGCGAACTGCCATACACCACACAGCATGAGAGGAGCATAATGGTAGCGTGGCTGGGCACGAGGGCCCATGTGCTTGCGGAAAAGATATTCAGAGGACGAAACGTGCCCCGTGAAGCAGTAGTAGACGAACTAAGGCATATTGAGGCAGAATACTATACATTTTACAATCAGATAAACAGAAGGTACGGCGCAAGGCCCGCGATGGAGCACACACGTGCACTTCAGGGAACTACGCGATGGGTATCTTCCGAGCTTGACAGAGAGGCAGGCGCAGTGATCAGGCGGGGGCTGAATCCAGAGCATGAATTGGGAGAGGTGGCCGTTGCCGCTGCTGCAGACACGCAAATATTGCAGTTGACCAAAACCAAGGAGGCTGGAGCTACCCCAGTTGGCACCGAGGACGAGGGGGCTGGAGTGGAGATGCGCGGAACTGTGGCAGCAGATGCCCATGGGCAGGTAGTTGAAGTTGATCCGAAGACCGTTGAGGAGATAGAGGAGGCACTTGGCAATGCCACTTCTGAGGAGATGGCTTCAGATGATCCCAGGGGCCTTTTAAGAGTATGAACTGGTAGTAGCTAGCGCTTGGACCTTCACTTGGCTATTTAACTTTTTTCCGCATATTATATGCGGTAAATTTCATGAAAGTACTAGGCATAGCCGCACATCCAGACGACCTTGATTTCGGCGCTTCTGGAACATTTGCAAAATGGGTGAAGGAAGGAGCATCCTGTTACTACCTGATATGTACTAACGGGTGCAAGGGATCCGATGATCCAAAGATGACTGAAGCCAAACTTGTCAAGCTAAGGGAGGCAGAACAGAGGAAAGCGGCGAAGGTGCTTGGACTCAAAGGAGTCTTCTTCCTAGGCCACAAAGATACTGAACTTGTTGCAGACATAAAGCTGAAAAAGGAGATAGTCAGGTACATAAGGAAACTAAAACCGGACATAGTAGTCACCATGGACCCTACCCTGGTTTATTCCCGCAGGGGATTCATCAATCACACTGACCATAGGGCGGCGGGCATGGCGGCTATGGACGCGGTATATCCTATGGCACGGGACAGGCTTACATTCAGAGAACTTGAGAGGGAGGGGCTGGAGCCCCATAAGGTGAAGACGCTCTATCTGGTGAACTTTGATAACAGCACGGAAGCCGTAGATATAGACAGCACTATTGGAGTTAAGGAGGCTGCACTCCAGTGCCATGAAAGCCAGGTAGACAAGGATAGCATAAGATGGGTTAGGAAGATGGGCAGGATGTCTGCGAAAGGCACGAAGTACAGGTATGCAGAGCGCTTTGTGAGGCTAGAGCTGGTGAGATGATTACATGCCGCTCAAACTTTTCAATTCGCTAAGTGGGATGAAAGAGGAATTTACGCCACTTGAGAAGGGAAAGATAAAGATGTATGTATGCGGAGTCACGCCCTATGACACCACGCATCTTGGCCATGCATTCACATATGTATTTTTTGACGTACTTTCCAGATACCTCTCGTTCAAGGGCTTCAAGGTCTCCTACACCCAGAACGTGACAGATATAGATGATGACCTAATAAGGACGTCCAGAGAGGCAGGGCGTGGATGGAAGAAGCTCGGGGAGTTCTGGACTAGGAGATATCTTTCTGATATGAAGAGCCTTTCCGTAAGGAAGCCTACGCATTACGTGAAGGCCACAGATACAATAGGCGAGATGAAGAGAATAATAGCCGGGCTTCTTGAGAAGGGATATGCATACAGGAGCGGAGGCAACGTGTACTTCAATGTGCCAAGGTTCAAGGGCTATGGGAGCCTATCGAGATTCAACCCGAAGCAGATGGCATATCTGCTTAGGGAACGAGGAGGAAACCCTGAAGATCCGAACAAGAAAGACCCACTCGACTTCATACTATGGCAGAAGAAAAAGTTCGGTGAGCCCCACTGGAGCTCGCCTTGGGGAGAGGGAATGCCCGGATGGCACATAGAATGCACAGCAATGATAATGAAGTATCTTGGCGAGCAGATAGACATCCATGGAGGCGGGAAGGACCTCGTCTTCCCGCACCATGAGAGCGAGATTGCGCAGGCTGAAGGCTTCACTGGCAGATCGCCTTTCTCGAAATATTTTGTGCACACTGCAATGGTGATGTACTACGGAGAGAAGATGGCAAAGTCGCTAGGGAACTTGGTGCTGGTTTCTGACCTTCTCAAGGATCACTCGCCAAACGCAATAAGATGGATGCTTCTTTCGCACAGCTACAGGAAAGTGTGGGAATATAATCCAACAGAGCTTGAGGAAGCAGACAAGTTAGCGGCCATCATAGATGGCATAGGAAGGCACACGCATGGAAAGGCGCCCAAGGCTGATAGCAGAATAATGACGTATTTTGAGGCACATATGGATGACGACATGGATACGGAGGGGGTCATACGTATGCTGAAACCGATCCTGAGGAGCGGCAAGAAAGTGTCATCTGCAGTGCGCATGCTCGGCATATTGGGCTTCAGCGTCTGACCCTTATCAGTAACGCCTTGCGCCAGTTTATGTGGCAGTAACATTTGCAATGGCATATGCACCATCCGATCCAAATACCTCTATTCGATATTTCGATCCATTTGATAGGGATATCTTCAGGTTGGAAGGCAGGAGCATTTGCCCGTCGAAGTGCAATGTTGTTGAATTTCCAGGCCCAAGGCTATAGCCACTTTCATTTGAGTCGTACATGCGCGATGGGCCTGCATACAGCTGGTTTGCCAGCATTAGCGTGCCGTTGTGGTCTGTAAGGAATACAACACCACGCACATACGGCATTGGGAGAGGCGGCGTGCCATCATAAGCGTGAACGTCTAGAGATGCAGGGACTGGAGTGACGAGGCGGTACAGTGCAGTGCCATTAAGAGTTATATTGCCACTCTGCCCTGCAGGATAGTTGACGCCTTTGGTGAACTCCACTGCAACGATCGGCATTACGGCTGTAGTTATCCCATTCTGGAGGAAGGTCCCGTTTTTGAATATGCGCACCTGTACTGTGCCATCGCCGCCGTCCTGAACAGCTGAATAAGGTATCCTTACAACCCACTGCCTGTACCCGCTTGAAATGTGCATTACGAACTGCCTGCCAGATCCGGGCTGGGCTCCCATATCTGCGATAAATGCCCCATGGGCCATCCAGGCGTCTGCCGAAACAGATGCAACCGTATGTACGTTGTTTAGAACCGAGGACCAGCCATAGTCACCAGCATT
This sequence comes from Microcaldota archaeon, assembly GCA_964561405.1. GTDB lineage: Archaea > Micrarchaeota > Micrarchaeia > Micrarchaeales > CABMGC01 > JAJZNA01. Next base: position 1,227 of record CAZLPL010000003.1, on the reverse strand, counting down.
TAGCGTGGATGACGAATCGCACCAGTACATGGCGCCGGCCAGGCCTGGAAATTCGCTGCAGTTACCGCCGTACACTATGACAGGGGTCTGATTTCCCGTGATAAGTACATCCCTTATTGCCTCAACCTTGTTGCCGTTGTTCTTCAAGGTTATATTTATTCCTACGATATCGTTTGATTGCGAGATCTGGGCCCCTGATATCGATAGGTTGCTCTTGGATGCGTCAAGGTCGTGTATGTCATTTTTGGTAAGGGAAGATGTTGCGCCAATGCGCACAGGCATTGAGGTTGCCTGGTCAGGGATTATTATTGCCTTCAGCGAAGGCACCATAAGAAATAGGGTAGTGCTATTGGTTGTTATTGCTGCAACCGTAGGTGAGAGGTCCATCAATATGCCTGTGGTTGAATTTACCTTCCCAGAAAAGTGTGCAGTTATGGTACGTATGGGCACCGTCACGTTGTAGGCCGTGCCGTTTATTGTTATTATAGCAGAAGTTATGTTGAATCTGGCGCCGTCTATGGTGGAATTGCTGGGGACATCAAGGCCACCTATAACCTGGCTGGTATTGATCAGTGACATAAGATTGACGCTGCCGCTGTAGTTTGAGGTTATCCAACCCTGTCCGCTTTCATTTACTGCGTGGAGCGCAACTGAAGAGTAGTTTATTACGAGAGACTGAGTGCCTGCCGGAACGTGAGGAGGATCGGTAAGGCGCACCGGAACCATCGACCGGAACAAGCTACCCGGAATAACATTTGCGGAGTTTGATATTAGCACGATGTAGGCTATGGCAGCCACCATGCCAATCGCTGCTGCGTAATAGAAGATCTTGCGCGGCATTCGACTTGTATTTAACACAAAGCCAGGAACGGATGTGCCAGAGAAGCCTGGATTGATTTCGTAGTATTTCCACTTGCGGGTGCGTTCGGTATCCACCTCCCTTATAGCGCCGAGGTCCTTGAGCTCATTTAGGTGCTGGTTTATTGTGGAAGGCGCAAGGCCCAGTTCCGCGCTGAGATCACTGAGCGTCTTGTTGCCGGAGGCTATGAGGTTTAATATCCTCCCTTTTGTCTCTCCTGTGCGCGTCACGGAATCATGGAATATGATTCCACCAAGATTTAAATACGGTGTTGAATGTTTCGGTTTTGTTTCGGTTTTGTTTCGGAACAGCAAACTAGTAGACAGTCCGCTAATTAGGTTTAAATATTAATAGGCCATAATACATAT
>CAZLPL010000002.1:29115-31116 GCA_964561405.1 Microcaldota archaeon | reverse complement strand
ACAACTGGGAGAGGATACCGATAGGGTTATTCTACAAGGAGGAGAAACCTACTTATAGCTCCATGGACATGACGCTGCAGAAAGGGTCGCTGATAAACCAGCCCATGCCGACAAAACAGCAACTCAACGAGATAATGGAGGAATACAAATAGAAACGTGAAAAGATGGCGGGAATAGTAGGATACGGAGCATACGTTCCGATATACAGGATAAAGGTAGAGGACATCGCCAAGGTGTGGAGCGAGGATGCCGAGAGCATAAAGAAGGGGCTCAACATCAGGGAAAAGTCGGTTCCTGGAAGGGACGAAGACGCCGCGACCATAGCCGTAGAAGCCGCCAGGAGAGCGATCCAGCATGCGGACCTCGAAGGCACAGACATAGGCGCGATGTATGTAGGATCTGAATCGCACCCATATGCAGTCAAACCCACTGCCACGGTTGTCGCACAGGCAATAGAGGCAGGTAGCAGGCTGATGGCTGCGGACCTCGAGTTCGCATGCAAGGCAGGCACCGCAGGCATACAGATGGTCATGGGTCTGGTAGACAGCAAGATGATAAAGTATGGCATGGCCATAGGCAGCGATACGTCGCAGGGAAGGCCTGGCGACGCGTTGGAATACACTGCAAGCGCTGGAGGCGCTGCGTTCATACTTGGAGGGGAGAAGAAGGACATGATAGCGAACATAACGCATACGGTAAGCTACACTTCCGACACCCCGGACTTCTGGAGGAGGGAGGGAGCGAGCTTCCCATCCCACGGAGGCAGATTCACCGGAGAGCCGGGATACTTCAGGCACATAACTGGGGCGACGAAACTTCTCTTTGAGGAGACGGGCTTCAAGCCCTCTGATTTCGATTATGCGGTATTCCACCAGCCCAATGGAAAATTCCCGATAAATGTGGCAGCCCAGCTGGGGTTTGAGATGCGCCAGATAGAGCCGGGTCTCATGACTCCCATAATAGGCAATACCTATTCTGGTGCGTCGATGATAGGCCTTGCCTCAACGCTTGACGTGGCTACGCCTGGGCAGAGGATCATGGTCACGAGCTTCGGTTCGGGAGCTGGCAGCGACTCGTTCGCCATAGAGGTGACAGAGAACATAGAGGCCAAGAGGGATAGGATAGAGCCTGTCAGGGAGATGGTGAGCAAGCACAAGACGTACGTTGACTATTCGGTATACCTGAAGAACAGGGGTTCAATAACAAAAACTTAGTGTTAAAATGAGAGACGTAGCAATCATTGGAGCCGGGCTTTGCAAGTTCGGCGAACGTTGGAATTCCGGGCTCAAGGAGCTCATGGCAGAGGCAGGCATAATGGCGCTTGAAGACGCACACATATCAAGCCATGATGTGGAGATGCTTTACGGAGGCACGATGGCCTCGGGCAGGTTCTCCGGACAGGAGCACGTTGCGGCGCTTATGGCGGACCAGCTTGGATTCAAGAATATACCTGCAGTTAGGATAGAGAACGCCTGTGCCAGCGGAGGAAGCGCGCTCAGGCAGGGGTACATATCCGTGGCCAGCGGGATACACGACATAGTCGTAGTAGGCGGCGTTGAGAAGATGACGGACGTGACCTCGTCTGAGGCCACCACCGCACTCGGAGGCGCTGGGGACCAGGAATGGGAGCTTTTCCAGGGAATAACATTCCCGGGGCTTTATGCGCTTATGGCACGCAGGCACATGCACGATTACGGCACTACGGAGGAGATGCTCGCTGCTGTAGCAGTAAAGAACCATGAGAATGCGACTAAGAACCGCTTCGCCCAGTTCAGGAAGAGCATAACCATAGATGAGGTACTTCGCTCCAAGAAGGTGGCAGACCCGCTTAAGCTGCTAGACTGCTCCCCGATATCCGACGGTGCGGCTGCGGTAGTGCTCGCTCCGCTTGATATAGCAAAGAAGTACAACGACACACCCATAAAGATTGTGGCGAGCACGCAGGCGACAGACACGCTCAGGCTTGCCGAGAGGGACAGCCTTACGGAGGTCAAGGCGACT
>CAZLPL010000002.1:0-29105 GCA_964561405.1 Microcaldota archaeon | reverse complement strand
ACTAGGATAGCTGCACAGAAGGCATATGAGCATGCAAAGGTCTCGGCGAAGGATATAGACGTTGTAGAGGTTCATGATTGTTTCACCATTGCGGAGATAATGGCCATGGAGGACCTTGGATTCTATCCGAAGGGCAAGGCAGGCAAGGCCGTGCTCGAAGGAGAGACGGCACTCAACTCCAAGATTTCCGTTAACACCAGCGGTGGCCTGAAAGGATGCGGCCATCCGGTAGGCGCAACTGGAGTCAAGCAGGCAGTGGAAGTAGTATGGCAGCTTAGGGGCGATGCCAAGGAGAGACAGGTAGACGGCGCGGAGATAGGCATGACCCACAACGTGGGGGGAAGCGGCTCCACAGCGGTGGTGCACATATACAAGAGGGCTGATTGATCATGGAGAGAGCATCTGCAAGCTTATGGAGAAAGATAAGGTCTAGGTACAACCTGGTAGGCAACGAATGCCAGAACTGCAACACGCCATACTTCCCGCAGCGGGTCGTATGCAGGAAGTGCGGCAGGAACTCCAAGATGGTGGAGAAGCAGTTCTCGGGAAATGGCGAGATATACTCGTTCACCACAGTCAGGGTGCCGCCAGATACTTTCAAGGACGAGGCACCATATTTCATAGGTGTGATAAAGCTTGAGGAAGGTCCGATGGTCGAAGGCCACGTTATAGACAACGGCATAGCACCAAAGATAGGCGGAAAGGTTAGGATGCAGTTCAGGAAGATGTATGTGGACGGACAGGAAGGACTGATATACTACAGCTTCAAGTTCGAGCCGCTGTGAAAATTGGATCTGGGAGGAACTGAGAACTGGGGCACGCAGCTACTTGAGCTTGATGTCCGATCTTATGACCCTGCTGTTCTCCTTGTCATAATAGAAATGCATGTCGAACTTTTTTCCAGACAGCATCAGCTTAAGCCAGTACTTGTCATCATCCCACATCTTTTTGTATGGTATCTGGCTTATATCGAACCAACGTACAGCTCCCTCTGCCGAGGGCCTGAGCCTTCCGCTGAACTTGTATGCAGAGAAGATGTGCGCTATAATGGACACAGGCTTGGCGCCGTCCATGTGGAAATAAGCCCTCCCATGGTAGAATGGCGTGTGTATTGAGAGCCCAGTCTCCTCCTTTGTCTCCCTTATGACGCACTCCTCAGGAGTCTCTCCCGGATCTATCTTGCCTCCTGGTCCGTTCCACTTGCCCTTGCTTATGCCCCTGTCCGCCAGCTTCAGGAGTATCCTGTCGCCATCTATTATGTGGCCCAGGGTCGCCCTAAGCGGCATATTGCCTGCCTTGATGATCAGCTCGTCAAGCCCCTTCCTGTCGCTGAACGACCTGTTTGCTGAAGCTTTCCGTATCCGGTTCATTACTCCCAGGCCGATGCCTTTCTCGCTAAAGTTCTCTATTATGCCAAAATCCGCACCCAGGGCATCAATGTCTATCAGGGCGTCGAACAGATTGTGTGCGACACTTGCGAGGTCTCCCTTTGGGCCTAGGCTTACTGTTGGGCACTTTCCCTTCACTGCGCGGCAGGATTGGTCAAATCCCATGAATACGCAGTTTAAGTCGATGCCATCCAGTATCGATGGCAAATGACAAGGGCTACGGGTATACATGAACATAGGAGTGGATGGGGAGTAATGCTTGTACTTCATGCCTGGCGCGGTAGCCTTCTTTGCATACCTGAACCCCCTCGTGGCGTCTGATACTATAGGTTTTCTCCTAAATTCCCTGGCTATACACTCTACCGGAAATGCGCCAGGCCTGAGAAGCCTGAAAGTACGCAGATCCAATATTGTAGACTCGATACCGTCCCTTGACGGGTCTGATGCTATTATGGCATCCACCTTCCCATCGAAATACTTTATCGCATGCTCCGCCTTTGTGGAGGAGGGTTTCGTGGATATATTCGCGCTAGGCGCGGCTATGGGAACTCCGCTTTCCCTTATCAGCTCGAGGGCCACGTTGTTTGCTGGGATCCGTATTGCAACGGTGTCAAGGCCGCCGGTCACTATTTTAGAAAGCGAATCTTTTGCAGGAACTACAATAGTCAACGGGCCGGGCCATACGCGGCCCATGGGCTTTGCGTATTGATCAGGCATGTCGGATATATCCTTTGCCATAGTGAGGCTCGAAACATGAACTATCATGGGATTGTCAGAAGGCCTGCCTTTGAGCTCGTATATCTTCTTGCATGCCTTCTCATCAAATGCGTTTGCCCCTATGCCGTATACGGTCTCTGTGGGGAATATGACTATCCCCCCACTGCGTATTATCTTTGCTGCCTTGCGGATTGCTTTCTGGTCGGGCTTGGCTTCGCTCATTCTCAGTATTAGTGTCATGCTGGGATTCACTTGAATATTGATTCGCTTATGGTATTTGCGGCTATGTCTGCAGGATTGACTATAAGTGCCCTTCCCGACGCGATGTTCCTCAGGTGGTGTTCGGCGTCTTTTGTAGGGGAGATTACCACTATCTTGGTGTCACCTGCGAGCTCCTTTGCTACAAGCAGCGCGTATATGGACCTTGAACTGTCCTTAAGGTCTATGACCACGGCCTTTGCCTTGTCTAACTCGAACTCCTTCATGTCCGTTACTGAGGTTGAATCTGCTACGAACGCCTTGTAGCCGAGCCTCTTGAGGTGGTCGGCCTTTGTAGAGTCGTTAGTTATGATTATGAACTTCGCATTCCTCTCGAGGAGCTTCTCGCCAAGGTAGGTGTTTGTTGTGCCCGAGCCTATCAGTATTATGTGCCTGTTCATTATCCTCTTTTCGAAGGAAGTGAGCCTTCCTGACAATTTTTCTATTCGCCTAGTCATAAATTCACCAGATACCGCAACAACTGTGCTCAGGAATACTCCAATACCAGTTACAACAAGCACCATGACAAACAGCTTTGCGGTTGCAGTTACCGGATATATGTCCCCGTATCCAACCGTGGTAAGGGTTATGACCGTGAAGTAGGTAGCATTCAGGAAGCTGTTGATCGGCACGTTGAAGCCGCCACGATGGCCAAGCACATAGGTGCCCAATATTCCAAACGTCAGTATGGCAAGCGAAGCTAAAATGTATGCAGCCATTTTAGATATCCTTGCCATTTGAACCAGTGCTGATATTATGCCATCTCAAATATATAATAATAGGCATATGGCACCAGTTGGCACTGTTTTTTAATGGATTAGGGAAGATATAATCATGGATTTCCAGCACGACCTTGAGGATGGGTACTTTGCCACAAAGTACGGCAAAATGCACTATAAGCATCATCAGGGGAGAGGCATCCCCATCGTGTTCCTGCATGGCTTCTCTGCCAGTGTTAAGAGCTGGACGAGGCTTGTCCACTTCCTTCCGGGCACAATGGACATATATCTTTTGGACCTGATGGGGCATGGTGAATCTGAAGCCCCGGAGATGGATTATTCATTGAGGATGCACTATGAGTCAGTCTTGGAGTTTTCCAGGAACAACATAGACTCTGCACCAATACTTTTCGGGCACTCATATGGCGGATGGATAGCGGCATACTACGCAGCGCGTGAGAAAGTGGGAGGGCTGGTGCTTGAGGATTCTGCAGGGCTCAGGACCTTTGCCGAGGAGAGGCATAGGAACAACCCAGGATACAGGGAGCTTATGATCAAGGATGCGCTTGCCCTGAACCCAAGGGAGCATGTGCTTAGGAGCATGCTTTATTCCAACAACGAAGACTCCCTGCTCGATAAGGAGCTTCTTGGGCACATAAGGTGCAGGTGCCTTGTGATATGGGGCAGCAACGACAGGATTGCGCTGGCCAATTATGCCGGGCAGTTCCATGACATGATAAAAGGCAGCGTGCTTAAGGTGGTGGAAGATGCAAGGCACACCCCGCATTACAGCCATCCTGAGGTTGTGGCTGGCATGATGCTTAAGTTCTTATGACTAATGCAGGGCAAAACGCATGAGGCGCTTAAGGTGCGCTATAGCCGCCCCACCAGTTGCTCACGTAGGAAACGCTGTACGCTTGGCCGTTGTTGCCGTTGCCTGAATAATCGTTGGCATTTCCATTGAGGGGCCACCAGCCTACTATATGCTGTAGGTCTATGGGCGCTCCGCCTATACCTTCTGCGTACAGCGCGCTTATGGAATTCGCAGAGAGTGCAGAGTCATAAACCTGTACATTTGATACCGAGCCGTTGTAGGGATAACTAAGCCCTGAATTTACATTGCCTCCGCCTGCGCCTATGGCAAGTGGGTCTGAGGGGATGGTACCTGAACCGGCTGAACCTGAGCCAGTCCGCACACCATTAACATATATCTGCCCTTGGCCCCCCACCACAGCAGTGGCAGCTATGAAGGTCCACGTGTTTGCCTGGGTCTGGACTGATGAGGTTATCCATGCAGGCGGGACCACGGGCCAGAACTGCGTGCCCCATCCAAGCTGCGTATTTCCATTCCCAGCCACTAGCACAACGCCTCCGAATCTATTTGTCTTATATAACTTGACCCACATTGTTACCGTGAATCCGTCGCCAGTGCTTGGGGCAATGGCAGACATCTTAGGTATTATGACATTGCCTGAGGTACCTGAGAAGACGGCCACATATTGCGGCATGAGATTTGTGCATACCCCGCTGAGAGAGAGCTGCTCGGTGGTGCTTGGGCCCTGCGGCCTGTTTACACCGCATGATCCGGGAGTTGCCTTTGCTGCGTAATTAAGTGGATTGAATACCCCAAGCTCGAATAGGGCAGCCAGGGATATGCCTATTATAAGTATCGCCCACCCGTACGTGGTCAGGTACTCCATGGCAGATTGAAGCTTCATGATTTTTGGATTGGAAGCCAAATCTTAAAAATTCACAGCCTTGTAGCTGCAACGCAGACAAAAGCATACGTGCCGCTGTTGTTGTAGTACCTGCACCCCGCGGCCTCCTCTTTCGGAACCTGCCGTATGGAGCTCCTGCCTGTTATTAGGTAGTATTCAGTAGTGTCCACCTTGAAGGAGCTTAGGATCACTTCCAGGGATTTATCGTCGTATACTCGAGTGAACGGCTTTCCAGACACTGACACGGTATCGGGCACGCCATACTTTGCCGAAAATATGAGCTGCCCTCCAGGCCTTACGAGCTCCTTCACCTTTGTCATGGCTTTGATATCGGCATGCTTGTCGCGCGGTTCGGCGGCCTTGTAATACTGGAGGCCGAAGTGCTCCACGGCGTTCATCACTATTGCCACATCGAAGCGCTCCTTGCCGAAATCATGCGAATCGAAGTCGCCCTGTATGAACTTCAGGTTCGGATGCCTCCTGCCGTAATCCGAATAGTCAATGCCTGTCACATTGTACCTCATGGCAGCAAGCTGGAGCGGCACGGGGCTGCCGTGGCACCCTAGGTCGAGGACCTTTGACGGTGGCATTATGTTCCTGAATAGGAAAGGTATCTGTACAAGATGCTCGTCTACCCCGTCCCCAGATATGCCAAAATTGAATGAAGCGTCGCTGCGCCTTCCGAATAGCATCAATTCACAGATGCTTACCTCTCATAGGATATTTTTATTCTTTGCGCATCAAGCGCAGAGAGGAGGTATCCGTGTACAGACATATTAAGCCTTTTGGCATATGGCATATCATGGCTCAGCACTATGCAAAAGGATTTTCACTATGGCTCATGCCGACTGGAGAAACTGTGAGGAGGCTTGAATATATAGTAGAGGGCCCTGTCGGAAGGCATGGATCCCGAAATTTCCTCCTCGCATCACCCGGATTGGCGCGGTGGAATGCGATATGGAGAAGGCGCTTGAAGTATCCGAGAGCCTTTCCAAAAGAATAGGCAGTATTGTGCTGGAGCTTGACGGGATAGGGATGACAGATTCCTACTTCAGATCTCTTTTCATAAAGGTCAAGGTCGTGCTGGACAGGACGAGGCTTTTGGTTACTCGCTATCTGCCTTTGGGATCTCCGGGCCCGGATTAATGCCGCACGTGAGCCTGCTCTATGCTGAGCTGCAGGCAGAGGAGAAGGAAAGACTTGTGTCTGAGTTGGAGACGTACGGACTTTCCGGAAAGTTGCTGCTCGGCAGACACTCTGGCGCTGTATAACACACATGGCTGGGCAGAAGAATGGAGAAAGGTACGCGAATTCAGGCTCTGAATGTATAAAGCAACAATTATAGGGGATGTGGGAGCCTAAGCACTATGAGTAGCAGCCACAGCACTGCGAGGTTGGATACAGATACCCCCATACCATTGCAAAAGTATCTCCTCGCAGCTACTATTAGTGCAGATATTACTGCAGAGAATGCCAACAGGTATGCCCATGGCACCACGAACGTTAGGAGCATTACGGAAGTAATTGAGATATTGGCAGCCAGTGCCACAGTGGAAGGCCGCCGGCTTGGCGAGGCGTAGTTTAGTACCCTACTTACGAAGGTCATAGCAGCACCAGGTACACTATGGATGAGACTGCAAAAAGGGCGAAAAAGCCTACGACCTTTCCATATACCCCTTCTGGAGAGCAATTGCCGGTGCGCCTGCAGAACAGCACAAGATCTATCGAGGCGCTGGCTGCTAGAGCGCTTGATTTTATGACCAGTATCGCCATGCCACTTACAACTCCCATAGATTTACAACCTCCAGATTTCTGTCCAGATCATATGCAAGAGCCAGGCCAGATGCAACGCATTGGCTGAGCATGAGGCGCTGAAGATGCAAAGGCTCTCCGGCAAGCAGAGTTATCCCAACAGGTCTTTGAATAGCGCGCAGAGACGTCAGAACGCCAATGTCACCTAATGGGATTATACCTGCATTCTTTATCGCGTAGTCCCTTATGTCACATGGACGGCGCTTAGGCAGCTTCCCTCTCGATATGAGGAGGTCCTTAACAGCTTGGTCCCATTGGTGCACATTCCCAGCATTAGCTGGGCCCAAAGCAGTGGCTTCTGCGGCATCATCTTCTGATGGTACCTCTACGCGTATCTTCGCCTTCCTAAGCCCTAGGCCCCTCATGATAACAAAGAATACCGCGCCAGCCGCTATAGGCGCTAGCTGATATAACAGGTATGTAGAAGCCATCATATCCCCACTATGTTGAAGTTTCCTCCCTTTGAAGGCATTATGCGATTGCCATTCTGGCGCAAGGACTCCAGGACCTTTGACACATACGAGGCGTCTAACTTTGTCTCCATGGCTATCTTCGCTGCACTGGAGTTATAGCTGTACTTGCTAAGGATGAGTTCCGAAGTTATGCGCATGAGGTCCTGCTGCAAAGTGTTGGCCTGCAACCTCAGCGCCTTGTTTTCATTAAGCAGGCACACTATTCTTTTTGAGAGCATGAATTCAGGTACCCTATCGTGTGAACATCTCTGCAGCGGCTTTTGGGGACTCTGGCCTGACAAGGACTTTATGAAATAAGGGAAGAGGCCGTTCGCCTTTATAGAGTAGTCCTCAGACAGCATTGCCATTACGCTCAGGAGCCGCAATAAGGTGTCCCTGAGGAAGTATAGCGGGGATGTGTCGGAATACGTGGTGAACAGCACCTCGTCCTCCTTAAGCACCACCATGTAGAAAGGGCCATCACCTTGCTTTATCAGGTACTTGGGATATCTTCCAGGCAGCAGGCGGGATGATGGATATGAAGACATATGCCGCTTGGCGGACTCTATGCTTGTGAGCAGCGTTGACTTAAGCGGTATCGTGCTGCTCAGGTACGACCTGAATCTATCTACTTCCATGTGCGTCACCAACTTCACACCTTGCAATAGAGAATGCATCGGATAAAGATGCGTCATCGAACCCCAGGGCCCGCATCTCCCTCAGAACTTGCCCTACGGGGGCACCATGCGTTATCAGCTGCCTGATCAGCTCGGCTAGAGTGATACTTCCCTGCCCCCTAGCCTGCTGCACTATGCCCCCTGCTGCGTCCTTGCATAGGCTGGTAGCCACAGCTTCCAGCCGGTTTAGATCAACTTCTATTCCCATAGAATTACCTTTTTTAACCATGATGGCCTTGCATGGCGCTAAGCCTATGACCTGCTTCACTGTGAACACGGACCTTGAATTCGACTTGAACACCTGCACAATTATGCAACTTCCCTGGGGCAACTCCAGGGCAGAGCTTATGCATTTGTCAGATATGCCGTAATTCTTCGCTACTCGTTCCAGGCTCTTCCTGTCCTGCGTCCTGAAGAGAAAGAGAGTTGCGATGTTGGATAAGATTTGGGCGTCGGCATCGCCGACGAGCTGTGATGCGAGTATGATGCCCACGCCGTACTTCCTCCCCTCCCTCACTATGGTCTCCAGTCCCTTCTCGGATTTTAGGAGTTTCCATGCCTCATCAAGAACTATGAACATGCGGCTAGCGCAAGCAGACGTGGTTCGCTTCCTCATCAGGGCCAGGCACGAAGATAGTATTGCAGACGATTCGATAACTTTGGCCCGTTCACCCATTCCGGAAAAATCAAGATACGAGATCCCGTGGACGCCGGGCATCTTCATTTGAAAATCCCCTGGAGCCACAGCATAGTCTCCGAGAATGCCCCTGTACTCCCCACTGAAGTCTAATAGGACTATGGCATCTTCCCTGATCACAGACAACCGCATTATAAGGCTCTTCATAAGGAAAGTTTTTCCGCTTCCGGTCATGCCCACTATCAGCATGTGCGGATTCAAGAGCCCGTCCGGATCCAGGAATACGGGAAGGGAATATATGCTTGAATTGCCTATGAATATCCCCGATTTGCAGGCAGCCTCCACTGATCTCCGGTCGGGTTCTGACGTGGAAGGCATGAAGAGGATCTGTGAGAGGGCCTTGGACGTGAGTATTTTGGTTTCCATTGAGTGCACCTATAATAGCTCCAGCATCTCCTCGCCGTGTACAGATCTGCAGTCAAGGCCAAGCGCTGCGGAGAATTTATTGGAAAGAGCCTCTAAGGAGCTTCTAGCTGCAGAATCCGATTCGTGCAGCGTGGCTGCAATGGACCTTGTCTTTAAGAGCATGTAGAAACCAAAGGACTTTGCGCCTGAACTTATGTTGGATATTTCTTCGTCTATTGCAGTTATCTGCCGCCTGAGTTCATTTGCCTTATCATGCGCCCCATTCTTAACGCGCGAAAGTGCTATCTCCTTGACCTTGCGCCTAGTCTGAAGGGACTCTATGATCCTTTTCCTATCCACTTCTTCTAAGGATATTGAGAATTCGAATGGATGACTGGAGCTTTCCAGAAGGTCCTGCATTGCCCGGCCATCATAACTGAATCCGGGGCGGGGAACGACCTTGGCAACCGCCACCGAACAGTACGAGCGCCCAATGCGCCGGTACGCAGTGGCAAGGCTTTGGCTTAACCTGTAGCTGCCGGAGATCTCCACTATCTTTGACTTCTTTACTAGCAGATTGTTGATGGCATGACCGGAATGGAACAATGCGGCTGCGATTGCGAGCATTATTGAAGCTGAAATGACCACATACCACCGATAGATAAAGACAGATGCAACCAGTATAACCGCAGCCATTGCGTAGAACATCAAGAAGTACGATACGTTTGGAGATGGGTGCTCGTACATGGTCACACCATATCGAAAAGGCTGAATGACACTTCTGAACCCAGAACTCCGGACAGCTCCTTTATTGATATTATCGTGAGCACAAGGCTGAATGCCGGAAGTATGAATGCGGCCATTATGAAGTACGATATTGCAGACATGATGTCATTAAAGATGGATGAAAATCCGGAACCCAGTGCATTTAGCGCACTGATTATGGAATTCAATAATCCTATATTCTCTATTGCATTCTTGTTGACAGACATGGCCTGCGCCTCTATGCTGCCTGCCGAGCCAGACAGGCTGGATATTGCAGATGTGGTGGATGCAGACTGATAGGAGTCAAGAATGTTCGCATTCATGACATACGACATTGGCAATACAATATAGGTGCCGATTGCCACTGCAATCAGAAAACCGCCCAGCTTCCTTGTAGGATAGAATGTCCTGAGAACAAGGCCGATGGGCAAGATGACAGATATAGCGCTCATCGCAACGAATTGGAGGAGGGCAGACTGCACCAGAATGCCGATGGATATGGTAGTTAGGGTTCTTATGAAGTACTGTATCTGTCCTATTATGGGATTAAGAAGCGATGAGAAGGAGAGGCTTATTACAACTGCACTGAGCTTTATTCCTGCTATTATTCCAAGTGCTGCGTTAAGCGCTAGGAAGCCTGCCATGAGGGCAGTTACCTGAGATAACACAGATTGATGGTATACGCCGTTTAGAGTATATCCAGGTCCAGATAAGTAGTCGTACGAGAAGCATATTGCAGTGTTCTGGGCCAGTGCGCTAGGACAGTTTATTGAAGTGGGACTGGAGAATGTCAGCGCATTTAATACACCTGCCATTATCCCGTTTGGCATGAAGAGAATTGCGAGGCCTCCGAGGAGCGCCCCGTTTACAAGGGACTGGAGCAGTTCTTCCTTGCCGAATTCCTTGAGCTTCCTGTTATTTGCTGCGAAACCTAGCCCTGCAGCCATGCCTCCCATAGATATCATGATGGCCATAATGGCTATAGCGATCCCGAACCCATATCCAAATGCATCCATCAGACCACTCAGGTTACGTTTGTCACATTCGTGAGCAGGTGCGCCGAAGCCGCGGCGAAGCCATTTGAAGTCACTGAGAGTACTGCTACGATTATTGCGCCTATTATCATGTCTATGGCAGTGGTATGGAAGGTTGCACGCTGGTGGGAAGGGAACAGTTGTCCTATGGCATAGAATATGCCAGCGAGTATGAAAAGCACGGCGCTTATCATCGGACCTACGTGCATAAGGAGCAGCTGCACGTAATTCAGCGTGGAGATTATATCCAGCGAGATTTGCGTGCCTGGATGCAGCACAGGCACAAAGAATGCGGCAAGGCCTTTGCCCAGCATACTGTGCACTTCCTTACGTAGTTGCGTGTTTTTATTCATTTGCATTACCTTTTATTTAAGTAAATGATCATTTACTTAAATAAATATTTAAGCATTTCGGTACGCATAATCTTGGATAGGTGGATGTAGGAGGCGTGCCGCATGTAAGACGGTTGTGGTATTGCGGCAGAATATTTAAATTTAGCCATGACGGATGTATATAGGATGTTTTTATGATATTGAACGAGCCATACGTGCTTTCAACGATGAAGAAGACGACCCCAGAGGTCACAACGTACACATTCAAGGCGCAGAGCGGGAAGAGCATAGACTTCTCTTCAGGCATGTTCGCGATGCTTACCTATATTGACAAGCAGACTGGGGAGAAGATAAGCAGGGCATTCTCAATAGCAAACTGCCCGCCTTCCGACTCCCTGCAGTTTTTCATATCGCTCATAGGAGGTAAGCTCACTACAAAGCTTGCTGAGGCGAATGTGGGGGACATATACTATGTATCAGCGCCTTACGGGCAGTTCAAATTTGATATAAATTCAGGCAACAAGCTCCTATTCCTGGCCGGAGGCACGGGCCTTGCGCCGTTCTTCTCCATGCTGCAATACATAATATCAAAGGGAGCTAAGCCCGACATTGTGCTGCTCTACAGTGTGAAATACCCAAATGACATAATAGAGAAGGAGGAACTCGAGAGGATGGTAAAGGAGCTTGAGGGCAAGATGGTGGTTACCGTAACCAGACCCAAGCCGGAGGATGAATGGGACGGTGAGACAGGCCACGTTAATGCAGACATGATAAAGAAGTATGTGCCTGACGTAACTGAAAGAGTAAGCTACATCTGCGGACCGCCGGCTTTCGTGAAAGCGCTCAAGGAGGGACTTACAGGCCTAGGTGTCCCTGAGAAGGAGATAAAGGCAGAGATGTGGGGCTAGCCAAAAAGTATTATTTAGTTTTCATAATAAGATTATAACGTGATGGTATGAATGTGGTAAAAGCTATACTGAGAGGGTTGGACAGAATTGTAGGGTTCCCGGTGGCATACGCCCACTGCGACATCCCATGCGGAATATACGACCCGCACGCTGCACAGGTCGCAGCACACACTGTGGTGAGGATGGACAGTCTCATAGCTGAGGTGGTAAAGGGAGACGCACCTTCTGCTGAAGACAGGAACAAGCTGGTAAGGTACATATCAGTAAAGGAGCAGCATGCGGAGATACTCAAGCATGAGGTCGAAGTGCTGTGGAGTGACTACTTCAAGCCGGACCACCTCAAGGAGGTACCAGGGCTGCATGAGCTCGTATGGAACACGCTAAAGTTGGCATCAAAGGCCAAGCAGAGCACTGATCTGAAGGTGGCCGAAGAGCTGCTGGAGAACGTTGAGAAAGTTGCCGAGGCGTTCTGGAAGACCAAGAAGGTTGCCACAGTCAGGGTGAAGTCCTTCTACCCTACCGAGAGGACATTCGTATACCCCAAGGCCTGAGATGGCAACACTGCCCATAGGCATATTCAGGGTGGCTGAGAGGAGCATGGAGCCTTCAATCCATGAAGGCATCTACGTACTGGTATGCAGATGGTGCAGAAGCTTCTCGCCTGGGGACGTTGTTGTACTTCGAAGTCCTGAAGACGGAACAGTATTAGTGAAGAGAGTGAAGACACGCGGCAAAAAGGGCCTGTTTGTAATAGGCGATAATGCGGCAGTAAGCAGGGACAGCAGGGCGTTCGGTGAGGTAGCAGAAGGTAGGATCATAGGAAAGGTAGTTTATATAGCCTAAGTGGGTCTTGTATTAATTGGTTATCGCCAGAGTCATATCCTCCGCTGCGGCAGGTACGTGACAGCATTTACCTAACCAGGCAAACCCCTTCAAAAACGAGAACCATCAGAGACCATATTCTTGATTAATAATTCTGGCCTTAGCCTGAGTTCATTAAATCAGGTTTTTGTATATCTCTAATGTTTCTTCTGCACATTTAAGCAATGTGAAGGATCTTGCATAGCTCATTGCAGCCTGCCTTTGCTTCTCGTTGTACCCATTCTTCTTTATCTCGGCAATTATAGATGCTGCATGTTTAGGGTCATCAGCTACGAAGCAATACTTCTTTACCTCCTCAGATATTATACCATTCTTGTAGACTATGACAGGCACTCCCCTTGACTGCGCTTCGAGTATCTCAAGCTCAAATCCGGCGTAGAGTATGGGATGCACCAGTACGTCAAAGCTTTCATAAGTCTGAACTAACTGGTCTTCTGGCACGAAGCCCATGAACGCTATGCGCTTGTCGTTCCCCGCCAGTTTTACTAGGTTTTCATACTCGCCGCTCTTCTTGCCGTATATCCTGCAGCATGCCTCTTTATCGTCAAGCTCTTTCATTGCATTTATCAGGAACTGCACGTTTTTCCTTATGCTGAGCGCACCCAAGTATCCTATGGTAAAGCATTCATGGTTGCCAGGCTTCTCGGTGGGACCCTGCGTGAACCTATCATCAATTCCCATGTTTACCAGAAATGTCTTTTCCCTAGGTACGCCGAAGCGTATGACCTCATCCTGCACTAGCAGCGAACCCACTATTATGTAGTCTGAATTTAGTATCTGCTTCTTTATCCGGGCCCCTATGTAGCTGTCGATAAACTCGAATGGGCTCTTCTTCCCATTTTCCATTCTTTCTAGATATTCGCAATCTTTTGGCACCATTACAAGTTCATGGACTGTTGTCAGTGTGACCGCCTTGCCCCTTTTCGGCGGGTTGTACATTATCGGGGCAGGGGCGTGTATTATATCATAATTACTGAAGTCGTGTAATAGGGACTGCAGTGTGAATGATGCCTTTCTCAACTTCAGGTTGTTACCGTAGCCAAGCTCGAGTTTGTCTAAGCTGTCAGGCTGCTTTATGATCTTGTCTAGATTATACCATATCTCGTACATATACCTCTGCACGCCTTGGCCTATGTCCTTGTTGAAATTTCCTTTCATGCTATAGATACATGCTCGCATTTCTGCACCAGGCTTTTAACCCCCGAAGAATTCGTGGAATTTGCTTATAACATAGTCTATGTCCTTGTCAGTAAGGTACTGATGACACCCGATATAGAATCCGGAATGGTTGAGCATCTTTGCTGCAGGGTACTTGTTCTCAAGATTCCCAAACATCTTCACGTATACGGGCTGGTTTATCAGAGGAAGACGGTCCCTTGTCTCTATGCCATTCTCTTCGAGGAAATCCACCAGTTCCCTCTTATCGCCCCCTTTGTATACAATTCCGAAGAGCATGTAAACATTATCCCTGTCTGAAGGAGTCTCCTGCAATTGTATATACTCACTGAGATCGAAGAGTCCCTCCGCATACCTTGCTGCTATCTCCTTGCGCCTCTTTATTATTGCATCCTTGCGCTTGAGCTGCGAGAGGCAGAGGGCAGCCTCCATCTCCGTTGCCCTAAAACTGTGGCCTAATGTGACGAAGCTGAACCGCTTTGATATTATCTCATGAAGCTTCCCCTTGTCAGTTGTATTGTCATCATCTATGCTTATGTATATGGCATAGCGGCCGTGGTTCATCAGGCTCCTGAGCCTTACTGCGAGGTCCCGATCAGAGGTCGTATTGATTCCTCCCACACCAGTAACTATGTAATGCGCTACATATGTAGAAAAACAGCCTACGTCACCGAATGATCCTGCCATCTTTCCTTTATATTTTGCGAACATCGTCTCTGCTGAATCTTCTATTACCTTGAGATTGTGCTTCTTTGCGAGCTTCATTATCGGGCTCATATCAGCCGGAAGACCGAGAAGATGGACAGGCATTATGGCCCTTGTCCTCTCAGTAATATGCTTCTCTATCTCCTTGGGATCTATATTGAATGTATTTGGTTCAACATCTGCAAACACAGGTTTGAGGTTGTTGTGTATCACGACATTTGATGTTGCGACGAAAGTAACTGAAGGGACTATGACTTCGTCGCCATCTTGCCACCCACCACGATCCTTGAGTGCGGCGATGGCTATGTGAAGCGAACTTGTGCCGCTATTTGTAAATAAAGCAAATTTGGAATCGTGGGCTTTGGCAAATTCTGCTTCGAATGTCTTGGACATAGGGCCATATGATAGCCTGTTGCTATCTAGGACTCGATTAACCATTTCCTTGTCTTCCTGAGTAAGCTCCAGTCCGCCGACGCCTATCTGCCTTACTTTTGAATCTTCAGACATTTTCTCCCTGTTTTTGTAGCTTTTTATAATATTACGTTTCTTTTGCACATCTCTGTAGTGTAAATTGCCCTCCTTTTCCTTGCTTTTTTCTCAGCAGATGTATTCTCGCTGATGGTATTTATTAGTAATTGCCAAATAATATAAGATGTGGGGTAAAATTAAAATAAGCATTTTCCTTTTTATAGAAGGCATCCGGGTTGATGCAGGTGCATCACGCATCCGCAGATGTTGCGCTAGTGCAGATGCCCATAAACTCCTTGAGATTATTGCTTACACCACCATTTCCAAATATTGCGCTGCCTATGATAAGCTCGTCCGCGCCGCCTGCAATTGCATCTGGGCAGGTGTGCTGGTTGATGCCACCATCAACAGCAAGAGTAGTTCTTGCAGATGAATTGTCGAGCAACATGCGCGCCGCTTTGATCTTGTCTATAGATCCTGGCATGAACTTCTGCC
The DNA here is from genome assembly GCA_964561405.1 of Microcaldota archaeon. GTDB lineage: Archaea > Micrarchaeota > Micrarchaeia > Micrarchaeales > CABMGC01 > JAJZNA01. The sequence continues at coordinate 13,557 of CAZLPL010000002.1, read as the reverse complement.
CTCCGAAGCCAGGGTTGACGCTCATGATGAGAAGCGTATCTATGCTGCTAATATACGGTTTTATTGCGCCTACTTCTGTTTGTGGATTTAGGGCTATACCGAACCCTTTGCCCATGGATTTTACCGTGCTTGACAGCTCCGCCAGCCTTTGTGAGGCCTCGTAGTGCACGATTATAGAGTCTGCACCGGCTTCGGCAAATTGGGCAATATACTTCTCAGGGTTGCTTATCATCAGATGGGCCTCGAAGTGCAGGCTTGAGGCGTTCCTTATGGCAGCTATTGTGCCAGGCCCGAAAGTTATGTTTGGCACGAAATTGCCATCCATTACGTCGATATGCACCCCGTCGGCATGGCAGGAGTCCAGGGCATGTATGACGCTGCGCAAATCCCCAAGGTCCGAGTTCAATATTGATGGGAATATCTTTATGCGCCTTCCAGCGCCAGTAGCATGTTTTGGATTGTTAAGCATAATTCAGATATTGCGTCAATCTTATTAAGCTGGCCAGGATATTCCAATATATATTGGCATATAGTAGGCTTTGATGCCTGGAATCTGCGCCGATGGCCTGCTTATGGAAAGAGTTTTAAAAGTAATTGCGCATAATATTCTGCTGTTTGCTGCATTTTTGTAGTGATTAGTGATTATATGAAGCTTAGACCTGCAAGATCCGTAAGAAGCATCCTCAGCCAGCCATGGGCAAGGTACTCTGTGAAGAAGCCGAAGAAGAACTACATCAAGTCTCTTCCACACACAAGCCTTACAATATTCAATATGGGCACCAACAAGCCGAACTATGACTTGCTGCTTACGCTCGTATCTAACCAGCCCGTGCAGCTCAGGTCCAATGCCCTTGAGTCTGCCAGGCTGGTTGCGAACAAGCACCTTGAACGCGAGTTGCTTAGCAATTATTATTTCTCACTGCTTCCCTTCCCTCACAACGTGATTAGGGAGAAGAAGAGGGCAACAGGAGCAGGAGCAGACAGACTTTCCCAAGGTATGTCCCTGTCTTTCGGAAGCCCATCTTCAGTTGCGGCAAGGGTCAAGAGGGGCCAGGTAATATTCAGGGTCAGGACCACTGCATCTGCCAAGGATGTGGCAAGGACCGCCCTCAAGAGGGCTGCATCTAAGCTCTCAGGCACCTACGAGATAAAGATGACTCAGATACAGCCAGCTGTAGCCGCCTGATCAATAACCCCGTGTCCTAAATATCGCTTATAGGTTAGCTAGGCTTAGTTTTTTATGGATCTGGAGCCCTTTAGAGTTATTGTTACTTGTACTAGGAAGAGATGCCTGCTTGGAACTGGCATACAGGCTTGCATTGTAGCTACTTTTTCTGCCTGCAGTGCTTTATGATATCGTCCATGACTATCTTAAGCCAGGGAGTGTAGGAATCGGGATTCTTTGCTAGGTCTCCCTTTAATTCAGCTAAGCCTATCCACTTCCATGCCTGCACCTCCTCTGGATTGGGCTTTGGGGCGTGGTCGTAATTGCCGAATATCACATGGTCGTATTCATGCTCGGTGAGGCCCTTGTCCATCTTGGCCTCATATTCAAAAGCAAACACCTCGCGCATATCGCAATCGAAGCCCATCTCCTCCTCCAGCCTCCTGTGCGCTGCATCAACTGGAGTCTCCCCAAACCTTGGGTGGCTGCATACGGTGTTTGACCATAAACCGCCGCCATGGTACTTGGACTGGGCACGCTGCTGCAGCATGGTCTCACCCTTACTGTTGAACACGAAGATGGAGAATGCCCTGTGGAGCTTTCCTCCGTTCTGGTGGGCCTTCAGCTTCTCCTCAAGCCCGATTTGCCTGTCTTCATGGTCTACTAGGATTACCTGCTCCATTTGATCGTTATTTAAATTGCACAGAAAACAATATATACCTGGCACGGCATTAGTATTCTCGCGGATTCTTAACGATTAACTGATGCACATGCGCATACTACTGCAGTTCCCTGAAGGCCTTAAACAGGAAGCTCTAAAGCACGCAAAGAAGCTTGAAGCCGAGGGACACGAAGTCATCATATCGGCCTCGCCAACATTCGGAGCTTGTGACCTGGCACTTGATGAGGCCAGGGACTTGAAGGTCGACAAGCTGGTGCACTTCGGTCATGCCGAGTTCCATCACGTTGACTTCAATGTTGAATACATATCTTACCAGATAGATGCAGACCTGTCCATGCTGCAAAAGTCCTTGGATAAGCTTTCCAGCTTCAATACAATAGGCCTTGTGACCACCATACAGCACATACACCAGCTCGATGCAGTTAAGGAGTTCTATGAGAAGAATAGGAAGAAGGTAGTTGTGGGCAGGCCTTACGGCTTTGCAAAGAAGCCTGGACAGATACTTGGGTGCGACATAGGCAGCGCAGCATCCATAGACAAGCAGGTTGATGCGATAGTCTACTTCGGAGGAGGCATGTTCCATCCTCTCGGTGCCCTGCTGATGACCACCAAGCCATTCTTAGTTGTTGAGCCTTTCCAAGGAAGCATAGAGTTCATAGACCAGTACAGGGAGATATACAGAAAGAGGTCTAATGGCAAGATACTCACATCCGTGAAGGCCAAGAGCTTCGGAATACTTGTAACTACCAAGAACGGGCAGCACAACATGGCCATGGCCAAGCTGCTGAAGGGCAAGATAGAGCAGCAGGGCATGAGCGCAGGGATACTTGTGGCAAACACCTTCGATTTCGAATCTGTGAGCAATATGCGCGAGTTCGACGCGTTCGTCAATACCGCATGCCCAAGGATTGCTATAGATGATACCGACAGGCTTCCCAAGCCGCTCCTGAGCGCCAACGAGCTCAACGAGGTCCTCAAGATCAAGAAGGAGCTTGCACACTGATTCTACAATAACCGAGCTTTTTGCCCAGAATTATTTGCAGCTAGATAGTACAGCATTCAGATTCTGGAATAAATCAGATAAATAAAGGAAAAGAAGAAAAAGAAAAGAAGGCAGTTATTATACTGCCTTCAGAGTTACTGTAGCCAACTCTGCATAGTAAGGTCCGGTGGGCGAGCCTTGGGATGATACAAAGTACACAGCCCACAGTTGACCGGATGTGCTTGTTCCTGCAACAGTGCTTGGAGCAGATACAGGTATGTTAATGCTGGCTGCTGTAGCGCCACTGTTAAGTGTGCCTATGACATTACCGCCAGCAGGGCTGTTGGCTATTGATGATGGCAGCCCTGCGCCAGTAGTTGATGTTCCCTGCGGGACGAAATATACATTTGCCGATACCCAGTTGTTTCCAGTTGTCTGACCTATTGTAGCCACTACATTGCCGGAGGTGTGTGAATATATAACACCAGAGCATTGGTATCCTGACTGTGGCAGACACGTTGTGGTAAGCGGAGAACCACCGAGAATTCCCAATGAGAACAGTGCGACCATAACGACTGCTATAATCAGGATGGCCCATCCATACGTCATCAAGTATTCCATTGCGCTTTGCAACTTCATATTATTCATAGAAGATCCCTTCGCTACATAAGTGCCGTAATTAACTATTTAAACCTTTCCTGATGGCCTTATATCGAGGTGAAGCATCTCGTTCATCACGCTTTCGACCTGTATCCTTGCAGTATCCTGTTTTCTCCTAAAATCCGGAAGAACAGAGCTTGCAAAGCGTATGTGCAGAGTAGAGTCATAGATATCAGACATTATTGCATAGTACCCCTTTGCTGCACCCTTGTCTGCCCTGCGCATGGACTCTATGGCCTCCCTCTTGAGTTCACCAACAACATCCATGAGGCCCAGAAGGTAAGGCACCTCTGTTTCCCCTATGGAGCCCATGCCGGGTATCTCCTTGTTAAGCAGTATGTTGTAGAGTATCATGGCTTCTGAGAATTCCTGATGGGCTTGCATTGAGTAGTATTCAAAACCCTTCTCTATTCGGACAAGCCTTGCCTTGCACTCCTTCAATTCCATTATTGTGGAATTTGGTATTGCTGATCCTTTGGCATGCATAGCAGCTATGGCCTTCCCGGACATGCGGATAAGGTCCTTTGATAGCTGCATTACTGCATCACGGTCAGACTCCAATTTGACCAGCTTCTTCTCTATGGATCCCAAACCAGGTATCATTTACTCATCCAATATTCTCTCTTCCGTGCCAGAATATATATTGCTGCGCATATCCCTGGTACCTTCCGGGCCACCTATCTGCAGCAAACTCGTGCATCTTCCTTATGCTTGTCTTGCGACCCTTGAAATAAACCCGTTCCATTATGCGCTTCACCCAGGTGTCTATAGGAAATGCCTCAAGCTTGTTATATCCGAACAGAAGTATGCAGTCTGCAACCTTGTCACCTATCCCGTCAAGCTCCATGAGTGCTACTTTGGCGTCACAATATCCAATGCCGTACAGCTTCTTCTTGTCAAAGCTGAACGCGAATTCCTCTGCAACAGATTTTATGTACTTGTCCCTGAAACCAGTGCCGCACGCGCGTATCGCGCCAAGGTCAGCACTGGCTATCGCCTCTGGAGTAGGAAACGTATGGTATTTCCCATGGTATTCCCCGAACTCGCCAATCATGCGACCCATGATGCCCCTTATCCGCTTTATGTTGTTGAATTGAGATATGACAAAACATAATGCGGCCTCCCAGGGGTCGTTGCGGGTTATCCGCAGCCCCTTGAAGCTCTTTATGGCATCTTCCATGAATTGGTCCGTGCCTATGTTCCGGTATATATCGCCCATGTCATCCCCAAGGCCCAATCTCGATATTATCTCATCCTTTGCCGACTTTTCAGTGTACTCGCCTGAGAAGCAGAACGAGATGCGGCCTGAGCGCTTGAGAATGGATATCTCCCCGGACTGGGTTGCATATCTAAGGTCCTCGCCTTGCTTTCCATTAGAGTAATGTGAGTAGAAAGCCAGAGGCTGTCCGCTGGCTACAGTATGCCTGATGCTGAGGTCTCTTGCAAGTATCATTGGAGCATGCACCTGTATACGCATCCATTTATATCATTGATATGAAGTTAAATAATAGTTCTCATGGAGCCTGGAAGACTCTCTTTGCTAGTGTTCTCAAGGAACGATATCGAAAAAGCATTGTCATTAGTGTGCAGCCTGCAGGACATTGCTGATGAGATAGTCATTGTGGATAGCAGCAGCGCAAAGCTGCATGCAAGGCTTGTATCTGAAGCTGAAAAGGCATGGCCAGGCAAGACCAAGGTGTTCTACACGATTGCACTTGGATATCCTGATCCGCTTAGGATGTATGCTCTGGGCAAGTGTAGCAGTGAATGGATTCTACTCATGGATACAGATGAGAGGCTTAGCAATGCCATGAAAGGTGCCATTCCGGGAATTATTTCTGGCACACAAAGCTCAGCATTCGCCATAAGGAGGTATGAGGAGGCTGGAAGCGAAGGGAGGGGACTGCGATTCAGCTGGCAGATACGCCTGTTCAGGAGGGGCAGAACAATGTTCCGCGGGATGCTTCATGAGGAGCCATTGATAGAAGGGGATGTTGAGAGGATTGGGGACGATGACCTCTTCATAGAGCATAGGAAGGAACTCAGGGGCAAAACCAGCGGCGAGTACTCGGAGATGGAGAAATACTCGCGGATGTCGTACGGCTCATTCAATAGGATAATGCTCGACTACCTGTACAAGTTCACAGTCCCGGGCAAGAGGGATTCGGGAGGGCTGCTTGAGAAGGTGTCAAGAGGCGTTCTTGAAGCCTATGAAAAGCTTGGCCGCAAGAAGTCTGACGCTGAGCTCAGCTACCTAGATTATTACGCATTCTTCGCGCTTAGGGCCATAGTGACCAGGATGGCAGAGCATAAGTTCGTAAACCCATTCAAAGTCAATGATGAAGCAGGCCTTATAGCAGAAAGGATGGAAAGGTGGAAGATGGCCAAGGATGGGAAGCAGGCATTCCAGATATCCAAGGAGCTTGAAAGAGATGGAATAATAAAGTTCCTGAAGCTTGACAAAGAGAACACGATACTATATTTAAACAGGAAGTATAAGAATAGGAAACAGGGAGTAAGACTGTTGATGGGGCTTATTGTGGAGAGATATATAGAAGCTCAGAAGAGAAGGCGGAGAAGATGAAACTTGCACTACTAAGCATAATAAAACCGATGAAGGGCAGTGGGGATGGCCCCACTGAGTACGCATATCAGCTACAGAATGCGCTGAAGAAGTATGGCCCTGTTGAGCCGATATATGCACTAAATGAGTCAAAAAGGAACAACGTCTCCGGGCTTGTGAATATGAACATGAAGATGCGGTTGAAGGCCAGAAGAGTAAGATGCAGGTACGACATATTCCACATAACAAACCAGGAGATGGGATTCCTGGCAAAGCCGCTGAAAAAGAGATGCAATGTGCCAGTGGTTACCACGGTGCATGACATAGCAAGGTTCCAGAAGGGCCTGCAATCAGGACTTCTCCAGGGAACTTACAACAGGATGGTCAAGTCGTATGTAAGAGATGCTGTCAAGAACTCAGACCTTCTTCTTTTCGACTCCAAACTCACTATGAATGAGGTGTACAAGAAGTTTGGAACAAAAAAGAACGGTGTCGTGGTTAACCTTGGCATAAACGAGGTTGTGATAAATCAGCCATTAAAGCCTAAGGAGAGTAGAGGAAGGTTCAATGTGGGTTATCTGGGATCCATGGCAAGGCACAAGAACGTAATGCTGCTTCTGGAAGCTGCAAACATAATAGAGGGGGACAATTACTCGTTTAGCATATATGGCACTGGCGTAGAGTATAAGAGGCTGGAGGAGTTCAGGGACAGGAACGGCCTCGGGTCGGTAAGGTTCATGGGCTTCGCTCCGCAGGCAAAAATGGTGCAGATATACGACAGTTTCGACGCCTTCGTGTTCCCAAGCTTATATGAGGGTTTTGGGCTTCCCATACTGGAGGCGCAGGCGAGGGGACTTCCTGTGATAATATACAAGCATGGAAAGATATCTGAAGAAGTGCGCAAATACTGCTTTGAGGCCGAGGACGCAGCCCATATGGCGAACATAATATATGACCTGAAGGAAAATGGGTATGATGAAGGGCTGCGCAGGAAAGCCACGGCATACGCAAGGAGCTTCACATGGGAGAGATGTGCAAAGAATATTTTAGAGGCATATAAGCATGCACTTGAGTGAATGACGACACATAGAGCATAGCTGTATTAATATTGCATTGGATATGTTCATCGGAGTTTCTTATGGATTATACAAGCACCATAACCAGATATCTCCAGGAAGGCGTAAATGCCAGGAAGGCAGTAGACCCAAAACAGGTAATTGAAGTGTCTGAGAAGATCTATAATGCCATGAGGAAAGGCAACAAGCTCATACTTTTTGGGAATGGAGGTTCTGCGGCAGATGCACAGCATATCGCAGGCGAATTCGTATGCAGATTCCTTATAGAGAGGAGATCAATGCCTGCAATATCTTTGTCTACTGACACTTCAGTTCTTACAGCAATAGGCAATGATTATGGTTATGATGATGTGTTTGCAAGGCAAGTAGAAGGACTTGGGAAGGATGGAGACGTTGCAATCGGGCTTTCCACATCGGGAAACTCCCCAAACGTGATAAAAGGCATAAGAAAGGCTAAGAGCCTTGGCATATACACCATAGGGTTTGGCGGGAATGACGGCGGCGCACTTAAGGATGAAGTGGATATGATGGTCATAGCCAAGGCAGGCCTGCATGGGCAGATACAGGAAGTGCACATAACGCTAGGCCACATGATCTCCCTGATAGTAGAAGACATGATGTTCGGAAACAAATAGCATTGAGGCACATAAGATGGATTCGCACAAGAGAGTAGTAATAACGCGCACGCCTTTCAGGATAAGCTTTGCTGGAGGCGGGACAGACATACCAGATTATTACAGGAGATTTGGCACTGGCGTAGTGCTCAGCGGGGCCATGAACAGGTACATGTTCGTAAGCGCACACCAATATTTCTTCAGGGATAAGATAAGGATACACTACGCTAGGGCAGAGAATGATGTTGCAGATGTAAACGAGGTACAGCACCCATCCATAAGGGAATGCCTCAAGCTCACAGGAATAAAGAGCGGGATACAGATATCCTCTGTGGCAGACATACCTTCAAAGGGGACGGGGCTCGGATCCAGCAGCTCGTTTGCAGTTGGGCTCCTAAATGCACTCCATGTATGGAAAGGGGAGAGCGCAACTGGGAAACAGCTGGCAGAAGAGGCGATTTACATAGAAAGGACTGCGCTAAAGGAAGCTGGGGGCAAACAGGACCAGTACGTTGCTGCATATGGCGGATTGCTCCTGATGGAATTCAAGAAGGATGATACAGTTGCAGTGAGGCAGGTTGATATAAGCAAAGGAAATCTGAAAGAGCTGGAGAGGCACCTCCTGCTGATGTACACGGGCAGGGAAAGGAATTCTAGTGACATACATGTAAAGCAGGCAGTAGAAGTGGAGGTGCATATACAGGCCTACCAAAAGATGGCAGAGATAGCGTACAGCCACTGCGATGCGCTTGAGGATGGCAGATGGGACGAGACTGGCAAGTTCCTGCATGAGAACTGGATGCTTAAGAAGACGCTTGCCGGAGGCATAAGCGATCCCCATATAGACAGCATATATAACACTGCTATGAAGAACGGGGCAGAAGGAGGGAAGATGATAGGCGCGGGGGGCGGCGGATTCATGCTCTTCTACGCAGACCCTGACAAACATCATAAAATAATAGAGGCTCTTCCGCAAATGCGTGCTGAGCAATTTGAATTTGAAGAGGAAGGGAGCAGCGTAATATACCGCCAGGGCGACCCAGTCACGCAATAAACTTAGCATTACCAACTTAGCCAAATATTAACCTTTTTGTGCATAGAGCTTATCATGAAGCCGGCAATATTTCTGGATAGGGACGGTACCCTAAACTATGACTGCCCCTACTGCAGGAACGAGAGCGAGATAAGGATGTATGAAGACATCTACACACCCCTTGAAAAGCTCTCGGAAGACTATTACATAATAATAGTAACTAACCAGTCTGGAGTGGGAAGAGGATACTTCTCCCTTGAAGATATGAAAAGTATGAATGAGAAGGTAAAGAGGGAGATAGAGTTCGAGGGAGGAAGGGTTGATGCGATATACTACTGCCCACACAAGCCTGAAGACAATTGCAAGTGCAGAAAGCCCAAAACAGGCATGATTGAGCAGGCACTCAGCGATTTTGAGATAGAGCTTAAAGGATCGTTCTTCATAGGGGACGATGACAAGGACATAATACTTGCTAAAAGGATGGGGATAAAGAGCATATGCGTGAGGCGCAGGGGAAACGAGGTGCCAGACTTCTATGCGGAAGATTTTTATGAGGCTCTAAAGATAATAGAAGAGTACCAAAAAAGTGGATTTTATGGAGATTGAGGGAAAGAAGATAATAGTGACGGGCGGCGCTGGTTTCATAGGCAGCAACCTCGTGGAGAGGCTATGCAAGGACAATGAGGTTTGCGTGATAGACAATCTCCACACTGGATCTGAAGACAACCTTTCCCATGCAAATGGCTCTGGCAGTGTAACGTTCAAGAAAATAGATTCTGGAGACATAGCAGATGCGGGATTCGATGCGGATATAGTTTACCACCTTGGCATGTATTCAGCTTCACCTATGTACAGGGATAACCCTCTTCTTCTCGGAGAGGTTGCCAATGGCATGGTGAAGGTGCTGGAATATATAAAGAAGAGGAAGATACCACTTGTGTTCGCTTCGACATCATCCATATACAACGGCGTGAAACCTCCGCACAAAGAAGATGCGCAGTTCTTCGTTACGGATTACTACACCGAAGGCAGGATATTTGCAGAGAGGACTTCGGAGCTGTATGGAAAGCTGCATGGTTGCAACATAGCCGCCATGAGGTTCTTTTCAGTATACGGATGGCATGAGGAGGCCAAGAAGGGCTATGCAAACCTCGTGACACAATTTATGTGGGATATGAAGGAAGGGAAGTCCCCGGTCATATACGGGGACGGGAACCAGAAGAGGGACTTCGTCTTCGTAGACGACGTAGTAGAGGCACTTGTCAGGGCATCGGCAGTCAAGGGCTTTGAAGTGTTCAATGTAGGTGCAGGAAGGAGCTACACCATCAATCAGATGGTAGACATACTAAACAAGAAGCTTGGTAAGAACATCGCCAAAAAGTACGTGAAGATGCCTGTGAGCAACTACGTGATGGAGACCCTTGCAGATACATCCAAGGCCAAGAGGCTGCTGGGCTTCGAGGCGCAGGTAAACCTGGGGGATGGAATCGAGAGGCTCCTTAAAGGAGGAAAGTGAATCTGCAAGCATTACCTGGGCTCCTGAAGGCCGTGGTACACCTTGGTGTCACCCAAAGGTATAAGAGAGGTTAAAGCGGAGATTAGTTGGGTGTATTCTGTTGCCTAGATTGTTTATCACTGGAATATGCGGTTTCATAGGCAGGCATATCGCCACAGAGGCCATGAGACAGGGTTTTGAGGTCAGCGGCTGCGACAGGAGACTCATCAAGATAGATGGGGCCATTATACACAAGGCTGATGTAAGGGACAAGAAGGCGATGCTGAAGCTTACAAAGAAGGCAGACAGCATAATACACCTTGCGGCGGTGACCTCCAATCTTGAATTTGAGAAGAGGATGCCGTACTGCTATGATGTAAATGTCAACGGAACTAACAATATTTTCGAAGCGGCATTTGAGAATAGGTGTGAGAAGCTGCTTTATGCATCCAGCTCTGCAGTATACGCAGACAAGTTCAGCGAAGATGCGGCAATAGACATAGGGAGTATGAAGAACCATTATGCAAAGACCAAGCTTATGAACGAGGCGGTTGGCAGGTCTTATAGGTCGCAGGGGCTATTGGATGCGGTTGGGATGAGATTCTTCAACGTGTACGGTGCCTGGGAAAACTACAAGGGAAACTACGCCAGCATAGTAAGCCTGTTCATGAAGCAGAAAAAGGCGGGAATGATAAGCATATACGGGGATGGCAAGCAGGCGCGCGACATGATACATGCTGATGATGTAGCAAGGATAGCGCTGCTTCTGCTAAGGAAAGGGAGGAAGGAGGTATATAACGTTGGGACAGGAAAGGCTACGTCATACAACGAGATAGCAGACCTGGTGGGCGGGAACAGGACCTATGTTAAGAACCCGCTTTTCACATACCAGCTTCTCACGAAGGCGGATACTAAAAGGCTGCTTGACGACATAGGTAATTTCACGTTTGTGGAGGTTGAAGAAGGCATAGCGCGCCTGGCTACGGGCAACAGGATGCTGCAATGAACAAGCTTTCCGTACTCATTTTTACAAAGGACAAGGTAAAGGATACCCTTAGGCTCGTAAAGAACGTATATGGGGTCGCTTCCGAGATTGTGGTGATGGATTCCAGCACAGTTAAGAACAGGGATGCATTCGAAAAAGAGCTAAAGAAGGGGAAGCTTTCAAAGGTGAGGACGTTTTATGTTGCACCGCTCGGATATCCTGATCCAATGAGGGAATTCGCACTCAGGAAATGCAGGAATGAGTGGGTGCTGCTAATGGACACGGACGAGACCTTGTCTGAGGAACTTGCAGGAAGAGTTCCAAGCGTCATAAAGGATGCTAAAGCAGATGGCTTCATGATCGACAGGGCGGAGAAGGATGGTGCGGGAAGGGTCATGGGGCGCGCCTACCAGCTTAGACTCTATAGAAAGAGCAAGGTCAGGTACAATGGTATGCCGCACGAATTTCCAGAGGTACACGGCAAGACAGATACCATTGATGCGCCATTCAGCATATTGCATGTGCATGATTTTGGGGCTTTAGGAAAAAACCTGTATGCGTCAGAAGTTACATCTTATAGGACAATAGTTATAGAATCGTTCACAAGCAGATTGGCTTACGGCGATCTGATGTCAAAGGTTTCCAAGGTAAATACATTTGCAGGAAACCTGTTTGGAATGTATATGCGTGCGAAGGGTGCAAAGCCTGAAGAAGAATTGAGATGGCTGGACTATTGGCTGTTTTTCAAGTTTCCTGTTTTCGACCAGGTAAGGTCATCTTTTCCTGCACTTAGTATGAAATCGATAAAAGATAGGCTGGATTATGCGAAGTGTAAACTAGATTATTTTTTTAAAGTAGACGAGGGGCATAGGAAACTCCAGTTTGCTATCTCGATGGATCTTGAAAAGGATAAGGGCATAATAAATTATCTTGGATTAGGATCTCCCAAAGTTATACAAAAGATAAATAGGGTATTCATAGACAGGGATGCCAACAGCCTTGCAGTGTTGGGATATCTTCTTTATAAAAGGCATGAGTTAGGCACGGGATACTATAGGCATCTTTCAGATTTTGGAAGCTACGATGCCAGTTGGATGAAGGTTTGATCACATTGGCGCTAGGTTTTCACCGCAGAACTCTTTTAGCCTTTAATGAATTTATAGAATTGGGCAGAAGTACTTCGCCAGGTACTTGTCATAGCGCAGGCGAGAAAGGCCATGATTCACATAAGGCTTGAGGAGATATGCTTTTGGTGAGATGTGGCATTGCCTCTGAAATTGCGTTTGGGCATATTCCCGCCTTCTGATTTTAAGCGCCATTTACCGCGGCAGGCCCCTCTTTCTCTTTATAAGAGTGCGTGTCTCATAGATAATGTTAGAATTCAGTGATTTTGTTGAGAGTAGGTCTTCTGGGGCTTAAAAAGGAATATGACAATACGATTGGACAGGGAATACAGAAGTATATGTACCAGATGTATTCGAGATTGAAGGGCAGAAAGGACGTGGAAGTTGAGGTTGCAGAGTACAATGATACATTCCCCTTCATGGGATCCGGGATCTCGTTCATGCTCGGTAATATGTTTAAGGACTTCGGCACTTATGATATAATACATAGCCTTGACCAGAAGCCGCTGCTGGCGCTCAGGAAAGGCAATGCAAAATTAGTGGTGACAGCGCACGACTTCCAGCCGCTGCTGGCGCCACAATACAATGATACAGGGATAAAAGAGACCTTATGGAACCCAATAATACAGCTTGGGATGAGGCTTTCCCTGCGGGCAGACCATATGATTGCTAGGTCAAAGCTTACGCATAGGGATGCCGTAATGCTAGGATACGATAAAAACAACATAACCATAATAAACGATGGCGTTGACGAGAGGTTTTTCAGAAAGGCGGCCGCAAAGAAGGGGCATGGATTCCGGGTAGGATATATTGGGGCGTTAAGGAGGAGGAAGGATGTTGAATTTGCCATAGAGGCTTTCAAAAGATTCGGGAATAGGAAAGCATCTTTTGAAATATGGGGGAAGAAGCAGTTTCTGTACAGCAAGCTAGAGTTCATGGCCAGTGAAGACAAGAGGATAAAGATGATGGGGCTTGCTCCTGAACAAAGATTGGTTGAGGTGTACGATAGCTTTGATGCCTTCGTGTTTCCGAGTTTCTATGAAGGCTTTGGCATACCGATAATAGAGGCGCAGGCGAGGGGGCTTCCTGTGATAATATACAAGCATGGAAAGATGACAGATGAGGTAAAAAAATACTGTTTTGAGGCCAAGGACGAAGACCACATGGCACAGATATTG
>CAZLPL010000001.1:0-35036 GCA_964561405.1 Microcaldota archaeon | reverse complement strand
TTGAACCCTCGACTTGCTGGTTAAGAGCCAGCCACTCTGACCAAGCTGAGTTACGGGTCCTTACGCTAAAGAATATACCTTTACCTTTTTATGCCTTTCACAAATGCCCTGAGCTTGGCGTCCAGAGATTTGCCTATCGGCACTAGTTCATAGTGCACCTGCACCATTGGCTTGTTAGGGCTTATCAGGTGCTTCAGATCCGTTGGGGTGGCCGACACCACTACGTCGCAGTCCGCCTGGTTTATAGTCGCCTCTAAATCTCTTATCTGCTTCGGACTGTAGCCCATTGCGGGTAGCTCTCTATCCAATGACGGGTATTTTTTGAAAGTATCGCGTATGGTTCCAACTGCAAACTCCTTTGCGCTCACTACGCTCCCAGCCCCGAACTGCCTAGCTGCAACAGTAGCGGCCCCAAACGTCATGTTGCCGTGTGTTATTGTGGGTCCGTCCTCAACCAGCAGTACCTTGCTGCCTTTTATTATCCTCGGGTTGTCAGCCCATATCTCAGAGTTTCCGAGCACTATGGCCGCATTTGGGTTTATCCGCTCAAGATCTTCTTTGACCCTTTCAACATCCTCCTTCTTTGCTGAGTTGACCTTGTTTATGAGCAGCACACCCGCCATCCTGGCAACAGTCTCCCCAGGGTAATATGTGAGCTCATTGCCCGCGCGCAGGGGGTCTGCAACTACTATAAGGAGATCTGGCCTGTAGAATGATGCGTCATTATTTCCACCATCCCACAGTATTACGTCAGCTTCTTCTTCTGCCTTATCAAGTATGGCCTTGTAATCCACACCTGCATATACTACGAAACCATTTTTTATGTGCGGTTCGTAGTCCTCACGCTCCTCTATTGTGGTCTTGTACTTGTCAAGGTCCGATAGTTTTGAGAATCTTTCAACAGCCTGGTTTCTCAACACACCATAAGGCATAGGATGCCTTATTACTACGACTTTCAATCCGTTGTCCCTAAGAAATTTCGAAACGTATCTTGAAGTCTGGCTCTTTCCTACCCCTGTCCTGACCCCACATACTGCTATTACTGGCTTCCTGGATTTGAGCATGGTGTGGTCTGGGGCTACCAGCCAGAAATCGGCCCCAGTTGCGTTCACTATGCCTGCCTTATGCATTACATCTTCATACCTAAGGTCACTGTAGGACATCACACATAGGTCCACATTCTTGCGTTTTATAAGGTTTCCCAGCTCGCCCTCATCATATACCTGTACCCCCATTGGGTAAAGCTTCCCGCTGAGCTCTTTAGGGTAGGCCCTCCCAGAGATATATGGTATCTGGGCTGCAGTGAATGCAACCACTTCGTACTCGGCATCGGAGCGGAACAAGACGTTAAAGTTGTGGAATCCGCGGGCCTATAATAGCCTATCGCGCCCAGCAGCCCCGATTATTATAACTCTTTTCTTCGTCATAAAATCACTTACAAACAAATCCCACAATCGCAGCAAGCGAGTGTATATTTACATATTTTTTCCCACCCAAGCTATAAATACCTTGGTAGTCTCCACTCTTCAAATCTGTCGTCGTAAAAGCCTCTCAAAAAGGTTTATATTCCTTTAAATGCATAGATAAATGCCTAATTTATTGCTGATTTGGATGGATTCGAATTCGGATAGCTACGACGCTTCAAAAATTATTGTCCTGGAAGGGCCTCAGGGTATACGTAAGAGGCCAGGGATGTATATAGGCTCTACAGGTGCTGCCGGGGTCCTACACCTTCTGTACGAAGTGATAGATAATGCTGTTGACGAGGCGGCGGCAGGATACTGCAAACATATACGCATACACCTCACTCAGGATTCTGATACTGACATAGCCGAAGTCATAGATGATGGCAGGGGCATCCCTGTAGGGATGATGGAAAAGTATGGCAAAAGCGCTCTGGAGGTCATAATGACCACCATACATAAAGGGGCCAAGTTCAATAGCGACGTATATAAGGTATCCGGAGGCCTTCACGGTGTGGGCCTTACTGTAGTCAATGCCCTTTCGGTTTACACTGATGTTACTGTCAGGAGAAACGGCCATGTCTACCGCCAGAGCTTCTCAAAGGGCCTGCCAACCTCCCAACTTCAGACACTTGGGGATACTTCTGACAACGGCACTACAATAACATTCAAACCTGACAAGGAAATATTCAGCGTGCAGACATTCGACTCGGCGCTACTAAAGGAAAGGTTGAGATATACTGCATTTCTTAATACAGGGCTTCACATAACACTATCTGATGACCGCTTCGGAACGCATGAGGAAGAGACATTTGTTTCAGAGTCCGGCATACTCGACTTCATCAAGTTCATAAATGAGGGTTCCACCCCAGTGTCCGGAATCATATCTGCAAAGAAGAAGGAAGGGGACACAATCGTGGAATTCGCCATGCAGTACGTAGACTCTTACGATGAAAAGATAGAGCCTTTCGTGAACAACATCCGGACAGGCGAAGGCGGAACCCACCTTTCCGGATTCCATGCGGCTGTAACAAGGTCAATACTCAGTTACATAGAAAAGAACAAACTCCAGAAATCCCAGCTGAAGCTCACTGGGGAAGATGCGAAGGAGGGCCTTACTGCAGTACTCAGCGTGTTGATGCAGAATCCTGAATTCGAAGGCCAGACTAAGGAAAAGCTAGGCAACACTTCAATAAAGAGCCTCGTGGAGGGGGTAACTTACGCCTTCCTTTCAAGGTACTTCGAGGAGCATCCCTCCGAGGCCCGTGCAATAGCTAGCAAAGTGCTGTCTGCTGCATCTGCCAGGGAGAGCGCAAGGAAGGCAAGGGATATGGCCAGAAAGAAATCAATATTCGACAGCACAGTCCTCCCAGGGAAGCTTGCTGACTGCATACTGGATGACCCTGAAAGAACCGAATTGTTCATAGTAGAGGGAAACAGCGCAGGGGGCTCCAGCAAACAGGGCAGGGATAAGAACATCCAGGCCATACTTCCTCTCAGAGGCAAGATACTCAATGTGGAGAAGGCCAGTGACGAGAGAATATTCGACAACACCGAAATCAAGACCATGATAACCGCATTCGGCACTGGGATAAGGGAAACCTTCAACCCGGATAACATCAGGTACAAAAAGATCATAATAATGACCGATGCAGATGTCGACGGAAGCCACATAAGGACGCTCCTCCTCACGTTCTTTTACAGGTATATGCGCAAGATAATAGAGCAGGGCTATGTATATGCTGCCATACCTCCCCTTTACAAGGTCACCAAAGGCAAAAACGTATATTACTGTTACAACGACGACGAACTCGAATCCAAAAGAAAGGAGCTTGTGGATTTCGACGGGCTGCAGAGATACAAGGGCCTCGGCGAGATGAATGAGGATCAGCTATGGGAGACGACCATGAACCCCGCTAACAGGAAACTTAAGAAGATAACTATACACGATGCCCAGCGAGCAGAGGAATTATTCAAGATCCTCATGGGAACCGACGTGTTGCAACGCAGGAAATTCCTGCATGAGCATGCCGAGCAGGTAAAATCCCTTGATGTGTGATTATGTCAGATATGTTACCAGTCTCTTTGGAGGATGAGCTGCAGTCCAGCTACATAGACTATGCCATGAGCGTCATAATAGGCAGGGCTATACCTGATGCGAGGGACGGACTGAAACCGGTCCAAAGGAGAATACTCTACTCAATGTACAACCTGAAAAACCTCCATAACCAGCCCACCAAGAAGAGTGCAAGGGTCGTGGGAGAGGTTATGGGTAAATTCCACCCCCACGGGGACACGGCAATATACGATTCCCTTGCTAGGCTTGCCCAGACATTTTCAATGAACCATACTCTGGTCGAAGGCCAGGGGAACTTCGGATCCATAGATGGGGATCTGCCCGCAGCTATGAGATACACCGAAGTAAGGCTTACCCGCCTCTCTGAGGAGATACTGGAGGATCTGGACAAGGAGACAGTAGACTTTGCCCCCAATTTTGACGATACAGAAAAGGAGCCCATAGTCCTCCCGTCAAAAGTGCCAAATCTGCTGATAAACGGAGCAACAGGAATCGCTGTAGGGGTAGCCACAAGCATACCCCCACACAACCTTGCTGAGGTTTGTGACGCAACCATGCTCAAGATAGACAATAAGGATGCAACAGCTAGCGATATAATGAATGTGCTGAAAGGTCCGGATTTCCCAACCGGAGGGATTGCGGTAATGTCACCAAATGCATTTAATGGATACCTGTACGGCAGGGGCCAGATGAGCCTTAAGGCCAAAGCCGAAATAGACGATGAAAACAAAAAGATAACAATAACTGAGATACCTTACAACGTTAATAAGTCGAATATAATACAGACAATGGCTCATCTCGCGCGTGAGAAGAAGATAGTGGGCCTCAAGGACATACGTGATGAGAGCGATAAGAGCGGTATAAAGATCATTGTAGATTTCAAGGAAAACGCGGAGGGAGAGCAGATACTTAACATGCTCTACAAGCATACACAGCTCCAGGTCACCTTCCCCATAATCAACCTTGCCATAATCGGAAAGAGCCTTAAAAACTTAAATATAGTGCAGCTCATAGACACCTTTCTTAATCATAGGCGAGAGGTAGTGCTAAAGAGAAGCCGCTATGAACTTAATGTGGCCCAGGCAAGGCTGCACATAGTGGAAGGCCTTCTGCTCGCAATAATCCAGATAGATTCTATAATTGCCTCAATAAAGTCCAGCAGCGATACAAGTGAGGCCAGGGGCAAGCTCATGTCTGGCTACGGTCTTACCGAGAAGCAGTCAAATGCAATACTTGACATGAAGCTCAGCAGGCTTACACACCTGGAAAATGACTCCCTCACCGTAGAGAAAAAGACCCTGGAAGAGAAAGTAAGATACTATTCAAATGTCATATCCGCGCCTGCCGTGGTTGACCAGATAATAAAGGATGAGATAGCTGACATCAGGAAGAGATACTCAAGGCCCAGGAGGACGCAGATAGTATATTCCGACGAGGCATCTGAGATAACTGACGAAGATACCATAAGCAACGAAAAGGTAACTGTAATCCTGACGAACAGCGGATATGTAAAGAAGCTGGCTCTCAACAACTACAAGGAACAGGGCAGAGGGGGCAGGGGTATAATATCCATAAACCTCAAGGAAGGCGATTACGTGAAGCAGATCCTCACGTGCAACAACAAGGACTTCATCATAGGCATAACCAATACCGGCAGGGCATACTGGGTAAAGGCCTACAACATACCTGAAAGTGGGAGGTATTCGGAGGGCAAGGCCATAGTCAATCTGATAGACATGCAGGACGAGAAGATAATAGGCATACTCAACATAAATGAATTCACAAATTCAAAACTAGCGTTTCTCACCTCGAAAGGTATCGTCAAGAAGGTGAAGGCCTCGCTCTTCTCCAGGCCTAGGTCCAATGGCATAAGGGCAATAAACCTGAATGATGCAGACCACATAGCGGATGTAATAATGTACTCCAATGAGCGCAACCTGATTGTGGCGACCAGAGAGGGCAAGGCCATAAAGTTCAACGAGTCCGACCTTAGGTATATCGGCAGGAGCGCAATCGGGGTAAGGGGCATACGGCTTAAACACAGCGACGTGGCAAAGAACATAATAGCCGCAGGCGAGTCCGGCAGCGTGCTAACCATAACCGAGAATGGCTATGGCAAGATAACTGACGTTAACGAATACCGGCTTCAGAGCCGCGGCGGCGGAGGAGTCATAAACCTCAAGGTCAATGAGAAGACCGGACTAGTCCAGAAGTGCCTGTTTCTATCAGGGGAATCCAATGTGGTCATAATAAATTCGCAGGGGGTCAGCATAACATTCCCAACTAAGGACATCCGGGTTACGGGAAGGGCCGCCAGCGGGGTAAGGCTCATGCACCTGCTCCAAGGGACAAAGGTTGTGGACGCTGTGCTCCTTGACGCTTCACAGCCGCAGGACAGTGTTCCAGCAGAGCCTATTGCACCAAACGTCCAGTAACCCAGGCTATACTTGTGTGTTAGTCAAGTTTCCAGAACTTCCTGTTCCTTATGAAGTTCTTCTGCGCTTCTATCACATCAACAAAGAACATCTTGTAATCTCCACGTACATATTTCAGCAGCCTCGCCGCAGTCTCGATGCCTATTCCATAAGTCGACAATGCCACCAGCGCCCTATCTCCGTAAGCATCGACAAGACTTGCTTCCTTCATCATATCCTTGTACATCCTGTTGTCATTTACGCTAAGCCTTGACCCTGAAAGCTTCTTAGACACCAACCTATCGTATTCATCACTGTAGGTGACCACCAAAGGGCTCTGGCACGAAGTGCAGAGTATACGTCTCTCGTTACCTACCTTAATCTTCTCACTGAATACATGGCCGCAGTATGTACACTTTATACGCACACTCTTCCCATCATATTTCTCAACAAGCTTCTCTATAACAGACAGCCTTTCCGGGGCGGACAACATCTCACCGTATTTGAATACTGTCTGCAATATCTCCTTTGAGAAAGGGGATCCGCTCTTCTTAGACACCATGACGCTTACCTCACCGCTCCTAAGCCTGGATACGAACCCCATCGCCACGTCTATGTCGAAGTAGTTTTTGTAAAGGTCCCTCACAACTTCGTCATATATCGGCGAGTTTTCGTAGAAACTTATTATCTTGTTGACAGTAGACTTTGTCACCTTCGCCGATTTGTCTATCACCCCGAAGAGCTTTGCGACCTGTATGAATTTGTACCTGAAAAGATCTGATGACGAGACGAACTTCACGTTCCTGAAGTCCATGCCCTTAAGCAGCTCAAATACCTGGTATGTGTCAGGCCTTCTTATCACATAGCTGTAATCAAGTATCAGCGCATACGGCGTCGCCTTCACATTCACTTTCCCTCCAGCCAATGACGATGCTATTATGGCCATTGCCCTTGCCATGTATTCATTGGCCTGCTTGCCAAGGGGCATATATGCAATGGCACAGTTCTCCATCTCTTCTATAACTACGTTGCCCTCCTCAAATCCGAAGAATCCGTTCTGCGAAGATATGAACCCCTCAAGAGCCTTTCTTGTTCCAGCCTCCACAAACCTGGGTTCGGAGAGCCCTTCCCTGAAGCTGCGCATAACCCTAATGGCAATGTCTCTGGATACTGGTATATCCCCCCCATCCCAGTCTGGAACAGCAGCGTTGAGGTCGTTGCTAGGCTCTACGAATATCACGTCCTCCTCTATGCTCACAACTCTCCACGGCAATCCCTTCGTTATGAATACTGCCCCATCCTCTATATGGCCAGAGACGAACTCCTCATCAAGCGTTGATATTATTCTATTCTCTACAGCTTCCTTCACAAGAAATCTGGTAGAGTCTGGAATAACGCTTATCGAGTTTATGAAGTACATGCGCCCCCTCGTCTGCCTGGACACCATCGTTCCTTCCACAGCCACCATATGGAGATCCGACAAAAGCGCGATTACCCTGTCAAAATCATCTTCCTTAAGCCCGGAGTAAGGGTATGCCCTACGCACTATGTTGAAAATATGTCCTTTCTCTATTCGGGGATACTCAAGGGTCATTGCAGAGATCTGGTTTGCCAGCACGTCCAAGGCCCCAACTTCGACATGTTGTTTCTCTAGTTTGAATTCCAACACCGCAGACACAATGGAAATGGCCTCTATGCCGTCAAGGGGGTTATGGACGATCAAATGCCCAACAGATTTTTCGCCTTCCCTGTGCCCCCCTCTTCCCACTCTTTGTATTAGCCTTATAGCCTGCCTGGGCGATCCGTATTGTACAACCTGGTCTATCCTGCCCACGTCTATGCCAAGCTCCAGTGAGCTTGTGGCGATTATTGCCTTCAGGTTCCCCTCTTTGAATCTGTTTTCTATGAGAACCCTCTCATTCTTGTCTATGGAGCTGTGGTGTATGCCTATCTCTGCCATTCCGTGCATCTTGCCGAACTGGATGAGCTTGCTGCCAAGAGACTCAACCACCTGCCTCGTATTCGAGAATACCAAGGTCGCCTGTGATCCTGATATCAGCTCCGCAACCCTGACTATCCTTGCGTATGCCTGCACGTCAAGTCCAAAAGCCTGCCTGAATTCTAAGTCATCTTTGGCAGGCCTCATTGGCATATCCACGCTGAACTCAAGATGCTTGGTGGTCTTCGACTCCACTTTCTTATAATCTGCAGAACCGAATAGGAACCTTGAAGCCTCATCTATGTTGCCTATCGTGGCGCTTATCCCTATCCTCTGGAAGTCGCCCGCCACCTCGGCTACCCTTTCTAGAGCTATTGAAAGCTGCGCCCCTCTCTTGTTGTAGTACAGCTCATGGAGCTCATCCACTATCACAACGTCAAGGTTAGAAAGAGCCTCCCTGAGCCTGCTCGAGAGCAGAAGGTTCTGTACGCTTTCAGGGGTGGTTATGAGTATCTGCGGGGGTTTTGCTGACTGCGCCCTACGCTCAGATTGCGAAGTGTCACCGTGCCTCACCGCTATATCGACTCCGAGCTCACTCCCAAGCCATTCCAGCCTGCCCACCAAGTCTCTGTTCAGTGCCCTTAGCGGAGTTATGTATATGGCGAATATACCTTTGCCTTTCTTGCGCAGTATCCTGTCTATGACTGGCAAGAGCGCAGCCTCCGTCTTCCCGCTGCCTGTAGGCGCAGTTATTATGCAGTCCTCCATCTTCCCTACTATCTCAAAAGAGGCCTTCTGTATGCTGGTGAAATCCCTAAACCTTGTAAGGAACAGGTCATAGGGGCTTCTATGCCCAGAACTTCCGCAGTGTGCATTACTTGACGAGTTTTGCATCTCCTATGGCCTTCAAAGTGCTATTCGATACCTGGTACGTGAGATTAAGGTAGACCTGCAGCCCCAGCGGAACTCCAGAAATAAGGGTTCCGTTCTGATAGCATGGTATTGTTATGTAAGTGTATCCTCCAGGGGTCAATGTCTGGTCTACCTGAGTGTAGTTCTGCGCACCCTTGGTATAGCACCCGACACTTTCCAGCCTCACTGTGGAGTTGTACTCGTTTATGAGTCCGAGGCTCAGAGAATTGTAGTTCCATGCAGATCCATAGCATCCTAGCTTCCCGTTTATGTAGCATGAGTTCACAAAGCCTGAAACGAACTGCGATGAAGGTGACGTTATGTTGTATCGCCCCACCAGCTCCTTGTCGAATCCAGTCTGGTTTATTACCGTAATGTTGTTTGTCAGCGCCCATGTGGTGAAGTTGTACGCGCCAAGTATGGCGTTTGTCTTTATTAATATGGTGTTCTGCGGTTCAAGGTAGTATGTACTGCAGTACGATATGTTGTCTATCTGTTCTATGTTGCCGTAGCAAACGTTCGTGAAATTGGGCCCTGTGCTTACGCTCTGGAACAGGAACGACTTGTTCACAATGGACCATTGTCCAGTGTATGTGTAATTACCGAAGTATCCGCTGTAGTTGTATATGCTGAGGTTGCTGTATACGAACTTGCCAACTTCAAGTTTTTGGGTCCTGCTCGAATTCTCGTCCACGAATGCCGCACAGCTCCTGCTTCTGTTAACCACTACAAGTGCCTTGACCCACCCTCCAGAATACCACGTGCACATCGTGGTGTTCGAACCTAAGCCTATAACATCCAGGCTGCCGTTATAGCTTACGTTCAGTCCTTTTCCAACAGCTACTGTTGCTATGGCATTTGGAGTAAGATATCCTTTCAGCCATACGGATACCATGGAATAATTCTTGTAATATGCATGGCCCACTGCAATATCCTTTACATAGCTGTAGTAAACGTCAAGGGTCGGGTAGAGGAGGTTGTTTATGTCTTGGAATGGCGTTAGCAGGAATTCCTGCGCCCCTGTGTCGTTCGCAAGGAAGAGCGTGAATCCGTATCCACTCGTAGACATCCTGTAAATGTCTTCGCTTACCAGCCCGTTGCTAGTGAACGAAGCTCCAGGATTAGCTGTATCTGCAGGCATTACCTCTACGAATTTGCTGACCCGCGAAGAATTTCTGTTGCTTATATAGTACAGTTTGCTTGGGTCTGCAATTACCGTGATATTGTATATGCCGCTGTACGCAGGTGTCAAGTTGAAGCTCAAGCCTGCGCTCTCACCTCCAGGTATGCTGATTCTGTAAGTGCGCGTTATGTTGCCGTTGACGTACAGGCCCAATGACATGTTTGATATGGTAGACGCCCCAGTGTTTCTCACAACAACGTGCATGCCTGCCTGCTGGTACGGGTATGTGGATCCAGTGGAATTAACAAACGAGACGTTGAGTGAAAGCTGCGGCTGGTAATAATACCTGAAGTAAACCGAACCTATCGCTATCGCAGCAAACAGTATTATCCATAAATATATCTCCTTTACCTTAGCCATTCAAACACCTATTGACCTGTTCCTTACCTCTTTTATCACGTCGCCCACCTTGCTGGCTATCTCGCCATAGTTGGACTCGAACATCCTTGAGACCCAGTTGGCAGGGTCATACCTGTCCCCTGTCGCAGGAGGCCTGAAATAAAATTTCCCACCGGAATTGTCTACGTATCCCATCCTCTTCATCCTTAGGAGATGGTATCTCAGCGTCTTCTCGTTTATGCTCTCCCAGTTTGCGTTTATGTACTCTGACAAGTCCCTCACTGTCGGATCCACCTTCTTTATGAACTGAAAATTTACCAGCGCATCAAGAACTGCCAAGGAGCTTAATCTTGACTCTCCCGGATTTATTATGCCCAGGGACAGTGCCAGCCACCTTATTGCGGCTCTCCTGGTCTCGAGCACTTCATTCGGCAGCCTGAGGTTTCTTATTGTTACCTCATTCTCTATAAGCGACGCCTCGTTAAGCTCCAAAATGACCACAGAAGTATAGTCATAATAATAAATATATATGACCTATTATAGTATATTCAGCCACTAATTTATATAAGTGATTATATGCCACAGCCACAACCTAATGAACAGGAGATAGAGAAGATGCTCAAAGACTACCAGATGGTGCAGGAACAGCTTAGGATGTACGCCATACAACTGGACCAGCTAAGGAACCAGAAGGTGGAGTTGGAGCGTGCCAATGAAGAGGTATCAAATGCAACTGGCAAAGTGTACATAAGCGTCGGCGGAGTCATAGTTGAGACCACGAAGGACAAGGCCCAGGTGGACATAAAAGACAGGACTGAACTTTCCGAGACAAGGATACAGTCCATGACCAAGCAGTTCAACGATCTCAAGGCGCAGGAAAAGCAGCTCAACGAGAAGATAACGCAGATATACCGCGCTGGCCAGGGAGCTCAGTGAGCATAAAAATAACATTCGAAAAGCTCTGCGATATTACAGAATCATATAGGTCCAGGAAGGTGGCGATAACTTTCCATGCAGTAGGCGACCTGGACAGTGTGTCCAGTGCTGCTGCCTTATCGGAATATATTGCTGGTGCAAAGATTGCAGTCCCCGACTTCATATCGGGGAGCGCGGCACGCGTACTCAAAGGCCAGGGCTATGATCTCTGGGATAACCGCTCCATAAGCGGAGCGGAGGCTGTGATAGTGGTAGATACCAATGGCCTAGGCTCGATGGGTTCTATAAGCCAGCAGATTAAGGACTCTACTGCAGAACTTCTGTTCATAGACCACCACGTTCCCTGTGACGGCCTACCGGAAAGGGCTATGGTATTCAACGACCAGTCGTTCAATTCTGCCGCAAGCATAGTATATGCAGTATTGGACAGGCTGGGGTTCTCCATACCTGAACGTGCCATGCGGCTTCTGCTTTACGGTATAATAGCGGATTCTGCCGAGCTAAAGAATGCCGGCCAAGTTACTTTCGGTCAGATATCCGCGCTTCTTTCAAAGACCGGATTAGACTATGGTGGCATTCTGCATGACATATACCGCCGCGATACGTATGACGCCAGGAAGTCCCACATCTCCGACCTTTTTGCATCAATTGTGGAGTTACAGTCCGAATATGTGATCATACACGGTATGACTTCGGGACATCCTAACGACCTAGCTGAAAAGGCACTGTCCATCGGGGCCGATATCGCTGTATTTTGGTCCATAAGCAACGGCGAGGCCTCTATATCTGCCCGCATGTATCCGGGATTGGACAGCAAACTATCCATAAACTTAGGTGACCTGATGAAGGATGCTGCATTCACGCTCAGAGGCCGAGGTGGCGGTCATCCCTGCGCAGCCGGCGCATATGGTCCGGACACCAGCCACACCGCTGAGGCTGTGTCAGAGCTTTTATCCAAAATAAAATCAAGGATATGAAAATGGAACACTTTGATGTCGCGCTTTTTGATGTAGACAAGGGCCTTCAGACCCGCCTTGGCTACTCAAGGATATATACCATAGGCAAGGACATCGCCCTAAGTGCATCTCCGTCAAGTAGCGGCGCGCCCATGATTGTTCGCTCAAAGGACCAGAACAGCTTGTCAAGAGCGCTTAAGGACCCCGGCGTTGTTGCCATAATATTCGAAGACAGTGTTCTCAACAAGAAGTTCATAGAGAAGGCCGCGGAGAGCCGAAAGCCTATCTTGATACCAGTCTCAGCCATGCTCCACATGGATCCAAGGGATAGGCAGTCAGAGCTTTCAAGGCTCAGAAAAATACTGGAGTCTGCGCATAGCCTTGGGGCACGATGTGTACTGGTGACCCTTGCCGAGAGAGCAGAATACCTTGTCTCAACCGGGCAGATGGCAGAAGTGTCTCATATGCTGATGGACACGGGAAACAGCAAGTTTGTCATATTTGGGGGCGACATATTATGATAACCAAGCACAAGAACCGATACATACTAGTAGAGTCCACCGTACCTTTGGACATCCGCAACCCTTCGGTTTCTCAAGGCCTCAGCACAGCGCTAGACCTGCAGCTAGGCCAGATAGGCAGGATGGAGTCAAGCCCCAAGCCCGTATTTCAGTACAATCAATATGCCTTCATAATACGCGTAAACCGCGGGTTTGAAAGAAGGCTGATGCTCGCAACTGCAATGGTGAAAGAGATCAACGGGCATCGCATCGGTCTTTACACGATAAAGACCTCCGGGACCATCAGGACACTCATCGAACATTGCAAAAAAATATACTAAAGCAGAATCTCCCTCATAAAAGTTGGAACTCAACATAAGGGTTAATATACCTGTATCATTTATCTGATAAGTACTAATACGGTGTATTTGCATGAAAATAAATGAATTAAAGGCAGGAGCCAGCAACGTAGAGATAGAGGCTACAGTAACAGAAAAGCAGGAGCCAAGGGAAGTAATAACAAAGTATGGCAAGAGGCTCAACGTCGCAAGCGTAACACTCCAAGATGATACTGGATCAATAGCGCTATCTCTATGGGGCAAGGACATAGAGACTGTAAACAAGGGAGACAAGGTAAAGATAACAAATGGCTATGTAAGCGAGTTCAGGGGCACGCCTCAGCTTTCAACCGGAAAGTACGGCAAGATAGAGGTAATAGGCAAGGGAGAAGTACCCGAAGAGGTACCAGAGTATTCTGACGAAGAGTCCGAATAAATTCTTGGAACAGCCGCCATATTGGCGGCAATTCCTTCTATTTCTAGATTTATGAGCTATGGCAGGCAAAAGCCCCCTGCGAATGTCAGCAACTTAAAACATAGTGCATGCCTGTCGTATAATGATCAAAACTACTGCGTACAATATATTCATCATGTATCAGCATCATGTCCTATATTGCGGCATTTTGGAGATATCCCTAACAGTCAAATTCTTTTTCAAATTGCTTCAAAGGCGCAAAGATGCCTACGTGCTATAAGGCAATTCAGAATTCCACGCTAATACTATCCCCTACCCGCGGTGCGTACGCATCGAATCCCTTAGCCCTAAGATCCTCTGCAAGTATGGATGTGTTCTCCTCACTGCCGTGAACGCACACTACTGTTTCAGGACAGCTCCTCTTCACGTATTCGTGGATGTCCTTCTTTCCAGCATGGGCCGAGAGATCATAAACTGAAAAAGGAGTTCTCACCCTATAGTCCCTGCCATCTATGTCTATCGGCCTGCCCTGTATCATCTTGTTTCCATTGGTCCCTTCGACCTGGAATCCAGTAATGAATATCCTAGACTCCCTGTTCAACCTGGTTATGTAATCGAGAACTGGTCCGCCATTGAGCATGCCCGAAGTAGTGACTATCACATTCCCGCCGTCTACTGCCTCCATCTTCTTCCTCCTACTGTCCACCCACACAGAATTCCTTATGGCGTTCTCCAACAGGCTCCTGTCGCTCACATAATCTGGATACCCTGCCACTATATCTGTGGCAGCACGAGCCATGCCGTCTATGAATGTACGCTTTATCAGCCCGCTTCTCTGGAGTATGGCTAGAAGTTCCTGCGACCTTCCTACAGCGAACGCAGGCAGCAGCGCTGTCCCTCCATTGTCCACTGTCTCCCACATTTCGTCCACCATCCGCTGTATGAGCCCCTCCCTGTCCGGATGGTCCTTGTTTGCATAGGTGGATTCCAGTATGAGTATGTTGCTCTTGACAACCTCAGCTCCCTTCTCCAGTAGCTGCGGTTCCATCTTGAAGTCGCCAGTGTAAACAAGCCTCCTTCCGCTCGCCTTTTTCTCTATGAGGCTTACTGCGCTTCCGCATATATGGCCTGCATTGTGCAATGATATGTCATACCTATCAAATTCTGTGGTCTGGGAATAAGGGAGTGGCAGATACCTGTTCATCATGGCATGCAGCTGCGCCTTGTGGAAGTGCTCATGCTCATGCTTCTTCCTGTGTATCTTCATGGAATCTTTGATCAGAAGCTCAGCAAGCTTCATGGTAGGCTCCGTGGCAACTGTGAAGGGGAAACCCTCATGGTAAAGCGATGGCGAGAAGCCGCTATGATCAAGATGCGCATGGCTTACTATGCATGCGTCCACCCTACCAGCCTTTTCAGGATATTCCGTATGCCCGTCAACCTTTATTCCATAATCGAGCAGTATGGTCTTGGAGTCCTTGAGCAGTATTCCAGACCTGCCTACTTCTCCAGCCCCGCCAAGAAAACGTATCTCCAAGAAACCACTCTATGCTTAGATTAGTCCGAATAACCTTTTATTTATTGGTGTGCAATAAAGATTGGTAATATGGCTGACGAAATAAATTTTGTGGACCTTGCCTGCCTGTTGAGAATAACTCCAGACACCACCCTTGAAAAATTCGGAAGTGCCATCAATGCAAGCATCTTTGATGCATCAAACCTCGCAGGAGCTCTCAAGCAGAAATCGTTAATAGACTTCAGTTCCTATTACCCAGGTCCCAACACCATAGTTGTGTCAGACGTGGGTAAGGCTCTCTTGAGCGAGGCTGAATCCAAATCATCTAACCCTCTTGACAAGCTAGACCAGGAGATACTCTTCCAGATGTCTGGCGGTAAGAGACTTCCTGTAGAGCTCCAGAACACGCTAAATATAAGATCCAAGGATCTCGCATTGAGGCTTTACAAGTTATACAAGCAGGGCCTAATAATATACGACCTGAAGAGCGGAGGATCAGACCTTCACCTTACTGAAAGTGGCTTCCTAAAGGCCAAGGAAGTGCAGCCGCAGCCAGCTCCACAGCCCCAGCCGCAGCAGGAGCAGCCTGCTCCCTCCGTTGCAGAACAGCCACCACTCCAGCCCCAGCCACCGGAGATGCAGCCTGCCAAGAGCAGCCAAAGGCGCACCATATACATTTCGCTTATAGTGTTAATAGCAATAATAATTGTGCTGTACTACTTTGTCTTTGTTGCCAAGTTGGGTGTGTGAATGACGCTGTATGAATATTTCAAGGCAAAGAAGCTGCTGGACAAGTACGGCATAAAATCCGTGGACAGCAAGTACGTATCTTCTGCTGAATACGCGGAAAGATTTGCTTCAGGCTCAAATATCGTTCTCAAACTGATTTCGGAGAAGGCGCTGCACAAGTCCAAGGCGGGCCTTGTAAAGCTTAATCTGCAGGGCCCTGGCATAAGTGCCGCCTTCCACGATCTAGAGCACAAGGGAAAGGCTCTCTCCCCATACAAGATAATAGCGCAGAAGATGGTACCTTCCGGAGTAGAGATAATAGTCGGAGGGAGGACCGATCCTCAATTCGGCAAGCTCATCCTACTCGGACTAGGAGGAATATATGTAGAAGTGTTCAAGGATTTCTCCTTGAGGGTCTGCCCAATAACAAAGCAGGATGCGCTAGACATGGTGAACCAGTTGAAATCAAAGGACGTTGTTACATACGGTGGCAAGAACTCTGCCCTGCTCGTTAACCTGCTCATGAAAGTGTCCGATATGCTCTCGATGAATGACTTCATAAAAGAGCTCGACCTAAATCCAGTGGTGGTCCGCGAAGACAGCTACGATGCTGTAGACCTGAGGATATTGAAGTGATATAATGAAAAAAATGAACCTCAAAGCGATGCTCAAGCCTGAATCCGTTGCAATAATAGGCGCATCAAGGGATCCCGACAAGGTTGGGCATGTTATACTTCAGAACTACATAAATGCCGGATATCCTGGCAGGCTTTATGCGGTAAATGTGAAATCAGAGGAGGACATTCTCGGAGTGAAGACGTTCAAGTCCGTCCTGGACATAAAAGACAAGATAGATCTTGCTGTCATATCAATACCTGCCCAATTCGTTCCTGCCGCACTAGAGGAATGTGGAAAGGCCCATGTGAATACTGCCATAGTGGTGAGCGGCGGGTTCTCCGAAGTCGGAGAGACTGAACTGCAGGAAAAACTGGTTGAGATAGCTGAAAAATATGGGATGCCTACTCTGGGACCCAACTGCCTGGGTGTCATGGATCCGAGGTCAAGGATAGACACCCTCTTCCTTCCAACGTACAAGCTTAGCCGACCTGCGGTAGGCGGTGTCAGTTTCGTATGCCAGAGTGGTGCTGTGGGAAGCACAGTCCTCGATCTGATTTCTGGAGAGGGCTTCGGGCTTTCGAAATTTATATCCTATGGCAACGCCGCACACGTGGATGAGGTGGATCTGCTAAACTATCTAATGGAAGACGAAGAGACCAAGGTAATAATCATGTACATCGAGGGCATCAAGCGAGGGCACGAGTTTGTAGAAGTCGCCAGGAAGATAACCAAGAAGAAGCCTGTAATAGTACTCAAGGCCGGAAGGACTTCTGCAGGAATGTCTGCGGCCCACTCCCACACAGCAGCCCTAGCCGGAAACTATGAGGCCCATGAGGCGGTATTCAGGCAGTTCGGATTCACTATTGCAGAAGACCTTAGCGAACTGCTGTACTTTGCAAAGATACTGGACTCAGAAAAATACCCACGTGGAGGCCGTGTAGCCATAATAACTAATGGGGGAGGGACTGGTGTACTGTGCGCAGATGCAATAGGCTCGAATCCCGATCTCACTCTCGCCGAACTGTCTGATTCAGTGAAACGCGATCTTAGGAAATCAATGCCCCCACTTGTCAATATACGTAATCCACTGGACCTAGCAGGAGATGCCGAAGAAGTTAGGTATGGCAAGGCCCTCGAGGCTGTGGGCAATGATGAGAACGTAGACATGCTCCTTGTGATAATACTATTCCAGACTCCAGGGGCAGATTCAAGGGTTGCGGCAAAGATGGTCAACATGAAGGACAGGCTTGGAAAGCCACTAATTGTATTAAGCATAGGTGCCGATTACACGCGCATGCACCGGATAATGATGGAAAGTGCTGGTCTTCCTGTATACGATTCACCAGCATCAGCCGTCAAATCCCTTGCCGAGCTCCTGAAGTATGCTAGGTACAAGGAACGAATGTGAGCGGCGTTATCACAGAAGCATGTCAAGGGCCTTTCTTATTGCCTTGTCCTTGCTGCCTTCTGAGCTTAGTGCATCGAACAGGTCTGCAGGGCCCACCTTTCCGAAGGACACTCCCTTCTGCTTTAGCTTCTCTATGAACACCCCCATTCCGTAATCTTTTACCGACATGTTCTCAAATTTTAGAGCTTCCGTGTCTGTGTTCACTGACTTTGCAGTGCTGTTTATCCCAGGTCCAGATACCTCAACCACTGCCTTGTCCTGATACTTCTTCTGCAGCATGCCAAGTTCCATCCCTATCCTTGGCGATGTGGACTCCCCTTCTACCACAACTCTTACTATAGGCCTGTCCCCTGATGATCCGATGGCTTTTTCCATCTCCCGTTCCACTCCTTCCAATGCTGTAGTGTCTGCTCCCATTCTCACTTTTACAAGCACAAACCTCCTGGACTCTATTCCAATAAATTCATATGCACCCGTCTTCGTATCATAAATGTAGAGCCCCTTTTTCTCCTGCTCTCCTGCCTTTAGCTGGGTAAGCACGGTGCTACCTGGGATCAGAAACTTCTTTCCGTTCACTTGCGAATCTACGCTATTGTGTATGTGGCCGCACACGTACAGATCGAATCCTGCGGGAAGTTCATCCTGCTTTATGAAGCTCTCGTTAAAAGGAAGGAGCTCGTACACCGATTCGTGGAACATGAATATGCTAAAAGCCCCCTCCACCGGCCTGGGATCAGACTCCGCGACAACCTGCTTGAACCTCTCATCAGCAATGCCCCCTATGCCCACGACAGCAACCCTCTCCCCGTCCTTCTCTAGCATCACTGTTGCATTGCTTATGCCTACGATAAGCCCTGCAAGGCCTAGAAGGCCTACTGGGTCAGCAGCGTCCTGTGCCCTTCTCTCATGCGTTCCGGGTATTGCTATGATTGGAATATCTGTGTAGTGCTGCCCCTTGCCTTCAAAACCAGTGACCTTCGCCCCCCATGTCCTCTTTGAAAGATCCCTGAACAGGTTTATTGCCTCGGCTATGACATCTGGCTTAGGCGTCCTGTTGTCGAATATGTCCCCCGGTATGATTAACGCGTCTGCCTCAGAAGCAGCCCTTACGAGCGCCTCCTGCGCCTGCCTGAATGCGTCCTCCCTGAATCTATCGTAGCCCAAGTGGAAATCGGAAAGTATGGCTATCCTCATCGAATCACTGACTGCCAGCGATCTCCTTGTCGACTCCCATCTCCTTGTAAAGCGCCTTCTCTATCGTCGACTTTATCTTTTCAGGAGTGTATGCCAGCTTTATGAGTTTCGTGTGCCCGCGTATGCCTTTCCCAGATTCGTAAGATGTTATTATGCCTTGCATATCAAGGTCTGATATATATTTTCTGTACCATCTCGAGCTCTTGGGTTCCTTTTGCAGGGAGTTGGATACTGCCACGTACTTATCGTATATGTCACCGCTGAAGAGGTATGAGTCGCCACCATCACTGAGTCTCTTGTATCTGCTGCCCTGTATCGACAGTAGTGCTATCGCGTACACTATCAGCCTTTGGTGTTCGGGCAGCGTGTTTATGAGCTCGTATGCTATGTCCTCTTCAGCATACTTCGCAGCTTCAGTAACATGGGATACCATAACTATGTCAGCTCCGCGCTCTTCAGCAAGCTCGCCTGCCTTTGATATTATCTTGAGTGCCAGCCTTGCATCTCCGCTCTCCCTGGCCGCCAAAGCCGCCGCCAGGCTCACTGCAGCAGGCTCTACCATGTCTTTCTTGAATCCTTTATCCACCCTGTCCTTGAGTATGGATGCAAGTTCGTTTGAGTTGTATGGGGGGAATACCAGTTCATTTTCATAGAGCGTCGAGAGGCTCCTTGGATCCAATTCGTCCTTGAACGATACCTTGTTGGACACACCAACTATCGTTATTCCCCCAGACTTTATGTCGCTGTTCGCCCTTGTGAGTGTGTATATCAGGTCGTCAAGGTCTTTTACCACATCAATTTCGTCCAATACCACTATGAGTATCTTTCCGTCCTCCTCGATCCAGTTTATTATCTTCTCGTATATGTCTACTATTCCGTATCCGCGCTTTGCGTATATGGGCAGATAGTCACTGACTATCTTGTGCAGCACCCTGTATCTGGAATTGTATATCCTGCAGTTTATGTAGGATACCATGGCTTTGGATATTGGGAGCCCCTTTATCCTGTCCAGCACATTCTTTATGCATGAGGTCTTTCCGGTGCCTGTCTTGCCGTATATGAAGATGTTCCTGCCGCGCTCCCCCTTAAGTGAAGGAGTAAGGTACTTTGCTATCTCCTGTATCTGGCGATCCCTGAAAAGAAGGTCGTGGGGTATGTAATGCGGCGAGAGCACCTCCCTGTCAGCGAATAGTTTTGACTCCCTGAATATATCATCAAAAAGCTCCGCCAAGCTATCACTCCCCTCAACCTGTTATTTTCTTTGCTATACTTATAAACTCTTCCCTTATTCTCTCGTCTTCCTTGACTGGAACCAGCCCCTTATCGCTAAGCTCCCCAAATCTTCTGTTATTCCCCACAAGCCCTATTATCTCACATCCCATGGTATCCGCAACTTCCTTTCCTCCTTTCGGGTTGCCATCCGACATGGTCTCCACAACCCCCAGAAGCGCCACTCCAAGTCTTTTTGCCATCATCCCTGACCTTATCGCATTAACTGCAGATATGCGCTGCGGCGTAGTGACGAGCACGAAACCGTCAAGGTCCAGGAGCTGTATGATCGAAAGCGGGGCATCGCTTGTGCCTGGGGGAAGGTCCATTATGAGATAATCCAGGTCACCCCACTCCGCATTCTCGAAAAACTCCCTAACCATCTTGCCTATCATGGGCCCTCTCCATATTATGGGCTTCTTGACATCGTCCACGAACATGGCCGTGGACAGAACCTTTATCCCATCCTTTTCCACAGGCTTGAGCGGATATTCATCAGAAAAAGTGCCGCCTATGCCCAGGAACATGGGCACGTTAGGGCAATCCACATCCACATCCAGCAGGCCAACCTTGAAGCCCATGGAATGAAGCGTATAAGCAAGGTTTACCGATACTGTGGTCTTACCTACCCCTCCCTTTGCGCTATATACGCCTATCTTGTGCTTTATGTTTGCAAGCTTCTCCTTAAGCGCCTTCTTCTGCTCTATGACTTTCAGTATTGATGGATGCATTACTCCTGCTGGCTGCGCCCCTGAAATCTCGTTCTGCATTGATTCACCTAATAAAAAGCAAGCTATAATTCACATAGCAAATTATTAACTTCAGCCTGGGCGGGATGGAAATAAGGTACCATGAAGCAAGGCCCAGAAATGGCATGGTGCGGTATTATGCGCCCTAATTAACCTTAAAGCAAAAGTATTTAATTATAAGCAGCAAATATGAATTACTTCTAATTATATGGTGTAATTATATGTACCCAAATGTGCAAGCTTATGACAGGGGAGTAATGTTCAATCCTGACGGAAGACTCTTTCAGGTAGAGTATGCAAAGGAGGCGGTAAGGAAGGGCGCGACTTCCGTAGGCCTAATAGGCACCGACTGCGTAGTCTTCGTTGCGCACAAGAACATAAACGAGCCACTCGCAGTACCATCTACGATACAGAAGGTATTTAGGGTGGATTTCCATATCGGGGCCACTTATAGCGGAATGGTTGCAGACGGGCTTCACATAATAGACACCGCACGAAGCTCTGCACAGAACCACAAGCTACTTTTCGACGATGTCAAGTCTGTCGAATCCCTTTCAAAGCAGATATCCGCATACATGATGCAGGCAACACAGTACGGCGGCCTGAGACCTTATGCAGTATCCCTGCTGCTCGGCGGAATAGACAACCAGCCGCGTCTCTACGAAATAGAGCCAGGTGCATCTTTCCTCGGTTACAAGGCTGATGCCATAGGGAGCGGGAAGAAGATGGCCACAGAAATACTCATGAAAGAGTATAAGGACAACATGGAGCTTGATGATGCGATAGCGCTTGGAGTAAAGATAATAAAGAAGGTAAGCGAAACGCCTCTCACAGAGGAGACTGTTGACATAGGATACATCCAGGACGGAAAGCCCTTCATGCTACTCACACCAGACAAGATCAAGTCACGTCTGTAAGTCTGATGATCAGATGTCCAAGACAGTAATAGCAAAATACAGTTCAAACGGGGACGAATTCGAGATTTTCGTAGATGCAGACCTTGCCTATGACTACATAACCGGCAAGATAAGCAATCCCATGCTGCCTCTCCAGGCCGAGGAACTCTTCACAAATGCCAACAAAGGGGAGCGCCCTAGCCAGGAAAAGATAAAGAAGATATTCGGTACCACTGACATTTCCAAGATAGCGGAAACCATACTTAAGCATGGTACCGTGCCGCTCACCACAGAACAGAAAAACAGGATGGCAGAGGAGAAGAGGAAGCAAGTGGCTACCATAATAGCCAGGAATTCTATAGATCCTAGGACCAGTGCCCCGCATCCTCTCCAGAGGATAGAGAACGCGATGCAGACGGCAAAGGTCCAGATCGATGTTTTCAAGAGCCCAAACGAGCAGGTGGACGCAGTAGTAAAGAAGATAAATGTTATCCTACCAATTAAATTCGCTACTGCTAAGCTGGAGGTAGTGATACCTGCAGAATTCGCAAACAGATGCTACGGCCTTTTGAAGCAATATGGGCTGAAATCTGAAGAATGGCAGTCAAACGGCTCATTAAAAGCCGTATTGGAGTTCCCTGCAGGATTGCAGGGGGAGTTTTTCGAGAAGCTCAATAACTTTACGAAAGGAAGTGCAATTACAAAGAACTTGGTGTAGGAATGCAAAGAATAGTAGTACCAGGAGAGAGGCTTCATGACAAGCCGATAAGGATAGATAACACTATAACCGATAATAATGGCACGTATTCGTGCATCCTCGGGTATTTCGATGACCAGTCCAAGAGTCTCATACCTCTTGAGGGACTCTGGTTGCCGAAGTCCGGGGACACAGTGGTCGGCATAGTGGAGGAAGATAGGGGAACAACGTTCACCATAAACCTCAATGCGCCATACCGCGGCCTGATAATAGCAAGATTTATCGAGACGGACATACGGGCCAGGGACGTGATCATCGCAAGCATAAAGGAGCTAGAGAAGGACGGCACTGCCATACTCGTGCGACCTAAGTGCCTCGAGGGCGGCAAGATGATATCAGTAAAGCCATCCAAGATACCGCGCATAATAGGGAAGGCAAACACGATGGTCAAACAGATAACAGACAAGACTGGCACCTCCCTGATAATAGGCCTGAACGGGATAATCTGGCTCAAGGGCGGGAACGTCGATCTGGCCACAAAGGCCATACTCCAGATAGAGGAGGAGGCGCATACCAGCGGACTTACTGACAGGGTAAGGGAGATGCTTGAGGCAAACAAGGTGTAACAATGGGCGGAGGAGAAAAACCAGAACTTATGATAAATGGAAAGAGGCTGGACGGCAGGATGCCTGACCAGCTTCGTAGTATAAAGATCGAATCTGGAGTCATCAAGAATGCTGTAGGCTCCGCGTACATAGAATGGGGCAACAACAAGATAATAGCCGCAGTCTATGGGCCGAAGGAGGCGTTGCCTAAGCACGTCCAAGACCCTGAGAGGGCCATAATAAAATGCAGATATACTATGGCTCCGTTCTCATCACTCGAAGAGCACGGCAGGTCCGGTCCGAACAGGAGGTCCACCGAGATATCGAAGGTGACCAGGGAGGTATTCGAGAACGTAATAATGCTTGAAAAGTTTCCAGGAAGCGAGATAGATATATTCGTAGAAGTGCTCCAAGGTGACGGTGGTACAAGGGCCGCAGGCATAACTGCCGCTGCAGTTGCAGTAGCTGCTTCCGGAATACCAATGACTGACATACCTTACGCAGTCTCTTTTGGCAAGGTCGGAGAGACAGTCATACTTGACCTCAATAAGATCGAGGACAACTATTCAGATGCCGACATGCCTGTCGCAATAAGCCCGAGGACTGGTGATATACTCCTGCTCCAGATGGACGGCACGCTCTCCAAGGAAGACATAAAGGCAGGCATGGATATGGTATACATGGCAGCAGAAGTCATAACCAAGGTTCAGAGGGATGCACTAAAGGCGCCATACGAGAAGATATCTGAAAGATATACGAAGTGATATTGATGCAAATAAGAACAGTAACAGAGGATTTCATAGCTGACCTTCTTGCAAATGGCAAGAGGGAGGACGGAAGGGACTTCATGTCCTACAGGGACATAAAGGTGCAGACGGGCATAGTGCCAAACGCTGAAGGCTCGGCCCTAGTGACTTTCGGAGATACGAAGGTCATAGGTGCAGTGAAGATATCCCCTGGCGAGCCGATGCCTGACAAGCCCGATGAGGGAAACCTCATGACTGGCGCGGAGCTGCATCCCATGGCTTCAGAATCCTTTGACACAGGTCCACCATCTCCAGATGCAATAGAGCTCGGCAGGGTCATAGACCGTGGCATAAGGGCTTCAAACATGATAAATCCAAAGGCTCTTGTTATAAACGATGAGCTTGTGTGGAGCGTATTCGTAGATGTATACGTGCTCAACTACGATGGAAACCTCTTCGATGCAGGCATGTTCGCTTCGGCAGCTGCACTCAACACGTGCAGAATGCCCAAGTACGAAGACGAGAAGGTAATCCGCGAAGGAAATCTTGAGAAGTTCAAGCCAGGAGGCCTTGCCACGTCGTGTACATTTGCCAAGCTCGGCAAGTCCATAGTCCTAGACGCAAACGGCAATGAGGAGGCCTTCATGGATGCGAGGATAACTATATCAAATGATGAGAATGTTATCAGGGCAATGCAGAAGGGCCTGCGCGGATCTTTTACAAACGCTGAGCTAGAAAACCTTATAGATATTTCCTTTAATAAATCAAAGGAGCTCAGAAAGATGATTTCAGACCTAAGGTAATCTTTATGTCAAACTTTAACGTAAGATACGGGGTAAGCCTAAGGAAGAGGTACCTTGCAGTCAAGGCCGACAAGCAGAGGCGCTACAAGTGTGACCTGTGCGGAAAGGTGGCTATAAAGCGCGTAAGCAATGCCGTGTGGAAGTGCAGGCATTGCAATGCGACTTTCGCAGGAGGCGCATATACTTTGAAGACCTCTCCAGGGGAGACAGTAGTCCGCCTTCTGGGCAAGGGGTGATGGCTTGGTCAAGATAACATACGCTCCGGCAGAAGAACTCGTGGTGCACGAGATACTGCCAGTGAGCAAGGCAGACATCCTAAGGGAGAGGGTAACACCTGCAGGCATAATGCCCCTGTATTGGTGCAACGGTATACTATTCAGCTTTTCATCCCTGCCTATGACTGATGATGCATCAAAGGAGTACCTGAAGGGCAGGATACATTGGCTCGAGGTCCATTATACTGAATTGGAGCAATACTCCCCTATACTCACCCTCGACGAAGAGGAGTACAAAGGCAAGATAAACGTGCGTGTGATAGACACGAGCATATCAGAGCTCCACCGCGAGCTTACCAAATGGTTAAAGAAGCAATCCAGATGATACTATGTCATATATGTGCCTACACTGTGGAAAAGAAGTAAAGTCGCTTGACAAATTCATAAGGTGCCAGTACTGCGGATACAGGGTGCTCTCAAAGAAGAGATCTTCACTGGCAAAGGAAATATCAACGGATTGACTTTGGAGGGGCCGTAAAGCCATTCTTCATGGCCTATATGGTCATATTTCTTTGAGTGCGGCGCAGGCGCGTTAAAATTAGCAACTAAAAGCGGCGCGCAGCAAACGTAAAGGCGAGACGCGTTTACGCCTTCTCCTTTTCGTTTTCGCTTACCACTATGGTTTCAGATATCTTCCTTACCCTTTTGAAGGCAACGCTGCTCTTTATAAAATCGTTCCTCAGGTTCTGGCTTCTGGAAAGCTTGTTCATGTCGTCCAAAAGCAGGTGGGATACCTCTCCATTGTCTAGATTAAGCATCACGCCTTTCACATCCCCGAGCATCTTTCCGCCAAGGGTAAGTATTCTTTTTCCATAGAGTTCTGATACGGTTACAACCATTCAATCATCCTTAACTATCGCCCTGTTTATCTTCTTAGAGGCAAAAATTCTTATTATATACTCCTTCAAGGTATTGATTGTTGCAGCCGAATTTCCATCCAGCTCCTTTAGCTCTTCGTCTGTAAAAAGGTTCCTGTTGGATAATGCAAGGGCTTCTAGATACTCGTCTGTCATCGAATAATGCCTCTGCCCGCAGGCAGTGCATGAGAATATCGGAACCACTGACACGTCGCGTATCATTGACGGATCCGCCCCATCAAGTTCCCTGTGCAGTCCGCCTGCGCCGCACTTGGAACACTTCGCAGGCATCACAACTCTTTCATACCTTGCAACATCCACAAGTCTAACTGCAGCGTTTGAAACATGCCTGACCAATTCGCCAAGAAGGTCCCCACTGCCGTATTTCTGCAGGGTAACTTCACAGCGTTCGTTAAACTCTGTTATGAGCGTGCCTTTGCCAGTGGCTTCTGCAATGCAGAACCTCATGCCGTTCCGTTCATAACTATCTGTCCTTATCCTTCCGTCGGGGCTCGCATACGCTTTGAGAAGCAGCACCTCCTCACCTCCCTTTTATAACATATTCCTTTATATCGGACCTGGTAACCTTGTCCCTCTTGTCCTTCCTGGCGTTTGTAACTGCCGCCGAGGCTATCTTCTTCGCCTCATCCTCCAGTATCCTAGCGAGCTCGTCTGCACCGCTTTCCGTTATGTTGACGCCAAACTTCCTCTTTAGGAGGGCCTTTATAGAGCTCCTTGATATTGCTGCCATTTCAATCAGCACTCAAGATCGTCATCACCAAATCAGACGTTGAATTCATCACACATCAATAATGCGCACAAAGATATAAAAGAGTGGCTTTGGGCTTTGTAGAAATCCTAGGAACACCGATACAAAGTAGCTGATGTATCGGTGGATGTTGTAAACAACAGCAACAACCTTCATCTCTCTTCTCTGCATTTTCAAGAGTCTGCTACGCAGTTCATCACCAAACTTTCTCTTCTGCACCGAATTTACGGCCTCAACTTTACTTCTCTGGTGATAGATGTCGTAAGGGAAATTGCGTCGCAGTTTCCTCCTGTAGAATCCTGTCGTTCGCCGTAGTGGGACTTCATATCGCAATGGTATGACAGAATTTGCACCTGCCTCTCTATGTGCAAATCTGTGGTTCCCCTCAGAGTCGTATCCTTTGTCAGCAGTTGCATTGTCCACATCAATTATGTCTTTTGTCTTCTTCAGCATCGGCCTAAATGTTATGTTGTCATTTATGCAGAACCTTCTGCTTTCGGAAACGACTATCGCCTGACTGTCAGAATCTATCGATAGAATGTGCTTCATGAAACTTTTACGGTACCGTTTCCTGCCAATTCTCTGTTCATAATGCTGTGAAGTATGATATAGCCTATAATCCCTTGAATCTATAGCAATATTTGCAACATCTCCTGCAAACAATTCGTACGTCTTGGTAAATAGGAATTCCCAAACATATGTTGGTATCCTGAGGAAGAACTTTTGCAAGGTAGTGAAGTGTGGTATGTTTTTCTCGAACTCAAAATAGACTGCAAATTCAGCCAACAAATCTGCGATATCTCTGTACGTCTTGTCCTCGTATTTCATTAACAATATTGCAACTGCAAGTTGACGTTGCGTATATGTTTTCTTCGAGAACCTGTCATAGTACTGCCTTAGTGCTCTACTTACCTCCCTAAACGCTGTTTCAATAAACCTCTTATACCTAGAGTCACCTTTCTCTTTCATGTTGTCGCCAAATAGCAACCATTACCGAAGGGTTAAAATCCGTAGGCATTTATATTGAATAGAGGAATTCTACAGAGCCAAAAGAGTTGAAAAAGCGTGCAGATTCTGGTCAGAAGATTCCAAATCGCTTAGATCCTCCAGCGCCTTCATCCGATTGTTCTACCTTTATCCTGAACCTCTCGTTTACAACAACCTTTCCCTTGCCTCTGCACGACCTGCAGGACTTTTCATGCAACTGGCCTCGCCCCCTGCACTTATCGCACACAGTCACCATCTCAAACCTCCCGAAGAACGAATTCTGCTGTACTCTCCTCCTTCCGGAGCCATTACATGCCGGGCACCTTATATCCCTAGAACCCGGCTCCCCTCCGCTGCCCCTGCAGTTTGGGCATGTCTTGAATCTCTTCACCTCGAATTCCCGATCCATTCCTCTTTCGATGTCTTCGAACGAGAGGTTCAGCGTGATTCCGGTCTGCTCCGGAGGCTCGTTGAAGCCTCCGAAGTTCTGGAATCCGAAGAGTCCCTCCTGCATGTTCTGGAAGACCTGGTCAAAGTCAAAGCCTCTGAATATATCCTCCTCAGAGAACTTCTGGCCGAATCCTGCCGGTCCGTACGCGTCATACTGCTTCCTCTTCTGCTCGTCTCCAAGTACTGCATAAGCCTCGTTTATCTCCTTGAACTTCGCCTCAGCGTCATTGTCCTTGTTGCGGTCAGGGTGGTAGCGTAGCGCAAGCTCACGGTAAGCCTTCTTTATCTGTTCCTGGCTTGCACCTTTCGGTACTCCTAGCACTTCGTAGTAGTCCTTTGCCATTTATTGCACTCCTGATGACTTGGGCGGCTCTTCCCCTGGTGCAGTTCCATGGCCGGAGTCTCCTCCAGATCCGGCCTGTTCTGCGGAAGGCTCCTGGCCTCCAGCTCCTGTCCCGTACATGCTTCCGCCTACGCTCTGAAGCGCATCCTTAAGGGCATCGAGCTTCTCCTTCATCTTTGCATAGTCGTCTCCTTTGAGCGACATGTCAAGCTCGTTCCTGGCCGCTTCCACCTTGTCGTACACCTCCTTTGGCATCTTCTCCTTATAATCCTTAAGTGTCCTTTCGGTTGTGTAAAGAGTGGACTCTGCCTCGTTCTTTATCTGTATGTTCTCAAGTGTCTTCTTGTCCTCCTCAGCGTACTGCTCTGCCTCCTTCATCTTCTTCTCTATATCGTCCTTGCCCATCTTGTTCTTAGCTATTACCTGCATGGACTGCTCCTTTCCTGTAGCCTTGTCCTTTGCGCTCACATGTATTATGCCGTTTGCGTCTATGTCAAACGTCACCTCTACCTGTGGAACTCCCCTCCTTGCCGGTGGTATGCCTGTAAGTTCGAATCTTCCAAGTTCCATGTTATCCTTTGCAAGGGGTCTCTCTCCCTGGAGTATATGGATGTCAACTGCGGGCTGGTTGTCCTCTGCAGTGGTGAATACCTGCGTCTTCTTTATAGGTATGGTGGTGTTCCTGTCTATCAGTTTTGTCATCACTCCGCCAAGGGTCTCAAGCCCGAGAGATAGCGGTGTCACGTCAAGGAGAACTACATCCTTCACCTCTCCAGTGAGGACTCCTGCCTGAACTGCGGCACCGAAAGCCACAGCTTCCATCGGGTCCACTCCACGTTCTATCTTCTTACCAAGAAACTGTTCCACGTACCTTTGCACTATTGGCATCCTAGTAGGTCCTCCAACCATTATCACCTTGTCTATCTGGTTGGGATCCACTGAAGCGTCCTTCAATGCCTGTGTAACGGGCCTAACCGTCCTCTCAACTATGGGCTGCACTATGTCCTCAAGTTTTGCACGGGTTAGCTTGTATGTAAAGTGTACCGGCGCGTTCCCAGGGCCCATGGTGAGGAACGGGAGGTTTATTTCACTGGTCATGGTTGTCGATAGCTCTATCTTGGATTTCTCAGCCGCCTCGCGTATCCTCTGCTCCGCCTGCTTGTCGTTTCTTAGGTCAACTCCTGCACTCCTCTTTACTTCATCGAGCAGGAATTCTACAAGCGCATTGTCCATATCAGTGCCTCCAAGCTGCGTGTCTCCGCTAGTTGACTTGACTTCGAACACACCGTTGCCGAACTCCATGATTGTAACGTCTAATGTACCTCCTCCAAGGTCGTATACAAGTATCCTCATCTCCTTGTTTAGCTTATCCAGCCCGTATGCCAGTGCTGCTGCAGTGGGCTCGTTAACCAATCTCACCACTTCAAGCCCTGCTATCTGACCGGCATCTTTTGTGGCCTGCCTCTGATTATCGTTGAAGTAAGCCGGCACAGTTATAACTGCCTTCTTCACTTCCTCTCCCAGAAATGCCTCGGCATCCTTCTTTATCTTCTGCAACAGCATTGCAGAGAGTTCCTGCGGTGAATATGCCTTTCCCA
The DNA here is from genome assembly GCA_964561405.1 of Microcaldota archaeon. Classification (GTDB taxonomy): domain Archaea; phylum Micrarchaeota; class Micrarchaeia; order Micrarchaeales; family CABMGC01; genus JAJZNA01. Next base: position 5,055 of record CAZLPL010000001.1, on the reverse strand, counting down.
TTATATTATACTTGAAATCAGTGCCCATCTTCCTCTTGAAGGCGTTCACAGTGCCTTCTGGGTTGGCTACTGCCTGTCTCCTGGCAGGTTCTCCAAGAAGCCTGTCGCCATCCTTTGTGAATGCGACATAGCTAGGGAAAGACTTTCCGTAAAGCGAGGTGCCTTCAGCGCTGGGTATTAGCACCGGCCTTCCTCCTTCAAGAACTGCTGCAGCCGAATTTGACGTACCTAAGTCTATTCCAATTATTTTCATTTGTATCAACCTTTTTTCTCCTTACCGTCTTCCTGTTGCACTCTCTTGGCAACTATCACCGAAGCCGGTCTAAGCATAAATGAGTTTAGCATATATCCCTTCCTAACAACTTTCAATATCATTCCTTCTTCACCATCACTGTCCTGCACAAGCATTATCTCATGTTTGTAAGGGTCAAACTTGCCATCGACGTCTATCTCCCTCAGCCCAAACCCTTTTAAGGTGGACATCATGTTCGAGTATATGAGGGACATGCCCTTCAATTTCTCATCCTCCATGTCTAGCGCATCCAGCGCAAGCTCGAACTCATCAACCGTGGGAAGCAGCCTTGATATGACATCCACCCTGCCGCTCTCTTTTGAGACATCTATGTCTTTGGCAACCCTCTTCTTGTAGTTGTCGAACTCGGCAGCCATCCTGAGCAGCCTATCCCTAAGATCCGCTGCCTCCTTCTCTGTTTCAGGCATCTCGACCTTCTCATCATCTTTAATTTCATCATTTTCTAGGTTTTTTCCTGTCATAAGCACCATCCTCTAGCAAACTGTCAAACATATCCGCAAACTGCATCATCCTGCTAAACTCCCTTTCCATGTCAGCACGCAGCTCGTCTATAGTACCACGCATGTCTTCGGAGCGCAGGTAGTATTTCCTGCCCCTTCTGACTACGAGCCCGGAACATATGAACCTGTTAAGGTGGTATATTATGGTGCTTCTCGGCACATCGAGCTTCCTGTTCAGCACCTTGCTCGTCACCCCCTTACCACCTGCCATATTGGCTACGATCTCTTTGAATATGGCCGGCTCGAGCCAATCCTCGCTGTCTCCAAGGTCGAAGACTTTCATGAACCATCCAGTAAGCTCCTGGATGTCCATGTTGGATGGCCTGTTCACATACCTGAGCACAATCTTCTCTGTAACCGCCATACGTTTAATTAAAAACTAACTTATATATAAATATTTGCTTTCTTTCAAAAAAAAGTTGAATATTTGGCCAAAAACTGTAAGGTTCTGCTACGAGCCCATCCGGCCTCTGCTGAACTGCACTTCCGCAAGGCGCATATATCCCTATAAATCATTTTGCAGCCAAAGCTATTGGGTGGTTAAATCCCCAAGAGCATGATCACTTTTTACGAGAACAAAGAAGTAGAGGCCGAGGAGTTTAGCGATGAAGAGGCATCTTCTCTCTCAAAGGTGGTTACAAACATAGATGGCAATGTGTACGCGTGGAAGGTGGGCAATGATTTGTCATCCGAGCAGGCAGGCGCGCTGCTATCCAGGTACAGCCGCACATCCCTAAGTGGCAGGAGGCTTTATCTAAAGGAATTCCTTCCAAACCGCGACAGGGGCAGGGATTTCTTCGAAGCGTGGCTTGTAGACTACGGAGACGATTCCATACAGGAGATGTCTGGTGGAATACCTTCATCATGCGAATTTATATCCAACTTGGCGGTAAAGGAGCTTGAGGATTCGAGAATGGGCTCTTACATAGAGAAATCCACACGCTATGTCTCCTTCGACAAGAAACTGAGCAACGGGGACTACATGTTCTATAAGGATCCAAAAATAATGGGGTCAAGGTTCATGGATGAGTACCTAAACCTGATGCGCGACCTATTTGACTCCTATTCAAAGCACACCGAGTCCATGTCCAAATACATACGCGATGCAAATCCCATAGATAACCAACGATTCATCATAGGTGCCTCTTCTGTAACGCTTTCAGAACTTAACAGCTCCACGCAGGAGAGCCTTGGGGTCTCTGAAAAGGACCTGCAGAGGGCGTATGAGAATTCTGTCAAGGCCAATGCCTTGGATTTCATGCGCGACTACCTTCCAATGTCCATCCTGACAAATGCCGGAATAAACATGAATGCCAGGGCATACGAGAACACTATAATACGGCTGCTATCCTCACCGCTCTACGAGTGCAATTCGATAGGCCAACGCCTCCTCAATGAGCTAAGGAAGATGATCCCCTCCCTTCTGAAACGGGTAGACGACAAGCACGGGTTAAGCCAGAGGGAATTCCTATCTGCATGCCGGGACAATTCCGAACGTGCAGTTGCAGGCCTTACCGAAGCCTTGAAGCCTGAAGATGACACAGGCCTGATAAGCCTTTCCGACTTCACTGGCATGGGTGATCAGGACCCTAATGCATCTGCCCAGTCAAGGATAGCCGCTTTCATAATATATAAGTCAAGCAGGGGATTCTCACTATCCCAGTCTAAGAAGATTGCAGAGTCCATGACCGATAAGGAACGCGACATGATAATATCAAATTATGTTGGCGAGAGGCACAATAGGAGGCACAAGCCTGGGCGTGCCTTCGAAAGTGTAAATTACACTTTCGACTCATGCTGCCGTATAGGTATCTATCGCGACCTCCACAGGCACAGGATAGGAACGCAGGAGAGGCAGAGGCTCACCGTTAAGCACGGGTATAACATGCGGGATCAGTACCGCGACATAGGAATTTCTGACGACTACGCTGAAAAGATGGGGCGCGTCATCAAGCTTTATAATGCCATTGCAGATACTATGCCTTACCAAGCCCAGTATGTGGTGACTTTCGGATTCAACATACGCTGGTATTACGCGTTCAATGCAAGGCAGATGTTCCACTTCGCAGAGCTCAGAACCGGACCAGGCGGCCATCCCGACTACCGGGACCTGGTGCAGAAGATGTATCTTGAAGTATCCCGGGTGCATCCATCTATCTCCAGGTACATGAGCTACACTGACATGAGCCAGAAGTCCTTGGGCAGATTATCTTCAGAGATAAGAATTGCCCAGAAAAAGAACAGACTGTCAGGGGCAAAGTGACCTATCACATCTTCATGCCGTCATATAAAGGGAATCTGCTGCTTATCGTAAGTACCCTTCTCCCTATGTCCGCAAGCTTTGCATTCGCACGGATCTTAGTCCTGAACTTGTCAAGGTACTCCTGCCTGCCTTCCTTGCCCTGGGGCAGCCTGTACTGCTCGACTTCATTTATCACTTCGGCTATCAGCCCCCCTATCTCGCGCATCTCCTCCTCCTTCATGCCACGCGTTGTCAGTGCTGGTGTCCCGAGCCTTATGCCGCTTGGATAGAAAGGTGAATTTGGCTCCCGGGGTATCGTATTCTTGTTTACTGTTATGCCGGCCATGTCCAGCCCCTCCTGGGCGAAAATCCCAAGCCCCACCCCGAAATTAGTAAGGTCCACGAGTATGAGGTGGGTATCCGTACCCCCCGAGACCATCTTTATGCCTTTCCTTGAGAATTCATCGGACAGGGCCCTGGCATTCCTGACTATCTGTTCTGCATACTGCCTGAATTCTGGCCTCGAAGCCTCCAGAAGCGCCACAGCAATGCCTGCTGTGGTGTGGTTGTGCGGTCCTCCTTGCATGCCCGGTATTATTATCTTGCTTATCTTCTTGTCAAGGTCAGGGTCTTTCCTAAGGCCTTTCTCAGTAACCATTATAATTGCCCCTCTGGGCCCCCTAAGCGTTTTGTGCGTAGTGGTGGTAATTATATGCGCGTATTCCACAGGGCTCTTATGCACCCCCCCTGCGACAAGTCCTGATATGTGCGATATGTCTGCTACAAGGTATGCACCGCACTCATCCGCTATCTCAGCAAACTTCTCGAAAGGAAATTCGCGTGGGTAGGCCGTGTATCCCACCCACATGAGCTTGGGCTTATGCTCCTTCACGTTCTTCCTAAGCTCATCAAAATCTATGCCGCCGTCTTCCTTCACATGATATGGTATGCTGTTGAATAGCTGTCCCGTAACGCTCTCCTTGAACCCATGTGTAAGGTGCCCGCCATCAGTAAGGCTTAGGCCCATTATCGTATCGCCCACGCCACACAGGGCAAGGTACACTGCAAGGTTTGCCGGCGATCCAGAATATGGCTGTACGTTTGCGTACGGAACTCCAAAAAGCTTCTTTGCCCTCTCTATAGCAAGCGTCTCTATCCTGTCTATGAATTCATTGCCACCGTAGTACCTCCTTCCCGGATACCCTTCAGAATACTTGTTTGTCAGCATTGAGCCTGATGCCTCCATGACCGCATAGCTTGTGAAGTTCTCTGACGGTATCATCTCAAGCCCATTCTGCTGCCTCTCCAACTCTGATTTCATATATCCGTAAAGCTCGGGATCCTCTTTCCTTATAGTATCATATGACATGGCAAGACCAAGAATAGTTCGAGCGCAAAGAATTTATGGCTTTAACGAGTGCCTGTTTATAGGAGGCATCATTTGCCCCTAAACCTGCACTATTTAATATCTTGCCTGCGCAATATAATGCTGTCAGTTTAAGCTTTATACGGTGGTTACTGATGCCCAGCAACAAAACGACAAAAACGGGGAGCGCGGTTAGAAAGTACGAGATGGCTACGAGAAGCCTAAGGCTTGTGACCTATGGATCTGTCATAATAGGTGTAATAGCCATAATCCTCTCCATAGTGTCCATATTCATAGCAACCAACGCTACAAACAATGTGCATTACGTAGGCAACACCACACTAAATACGACCCCTGGCGCCACGCTTCCTGGAAAGACCCTTGCAGGCATAGACCAGCCGCTAAACGTATCGCAGCTAGACATAATAAACAACGCGCCTGACCAGTATTTTGAGACTGCAGGCATGATGTACCTCAATGGCTCCTTGGCAAATCCGGTGTATCCTGACCCAGCAAACAAGGTGCACGCATTTTATGTTGGCAATAAGACATCCATAGTCTACCTTGGATCTATAACCTGCATATTCTGCGGAGAGAACAGGTGGGCGATGGCGCTTGCCCTATCAAGATTTGG